>DAIRDI010000131.1:0-8212 GCA_036796235.1 Candidatus Competibacteraceae bacterium
CGTCGGTGATGTAGGGACCGAACCGTCCGTTCAGAATCTGGACGGGTGAATCCGGAAATTCTCGCAAAATCCGGTTGGCGACCGCCTCCCGGTGCGCGGCGATCAACTCCAGCGCCCGCTCCCGGGTGACCGTGTAGGGATCTTCCTGCTTCAAGGAGACGTACTGCTTGCCGTAACGCACGTAAGGACCAAACCGGCCGATGTTGGCCTGAATCGGCTCGGCGGCGGCGGTTGTCCCCAGATCGCGGGGGAGTTGGAATAACGCCAGCGCTTCTTCCAGGGTAATGGCATTCAGGCGCTGTTCCGGCCGCAGGCTGGCGAAACGCGGTTTCTCGGAATCCTCCTTGGCTCCGATCTGCGCGAATGACCCGAACCGGCCCATCCGCACCGAGACCGGCTTGCCAGACTTGGGGTCGTGGCCCAGTTCGCGGCTCTGAACCGCCTCCTGGCGCGAGACGCTTTCTTCTTTGTCTTCAACCCGCTGCTTGAACGGGTCCCAGAAGTTGCGGATCAAGGGCAACCAGTCTTCCTCGCCGCGTGATACCGCATCCAGCTCGTCCTCCAGACGGGCGGTAAACTCGTAATCCACATATTGCGTGAAGTGCTGGGTCAGAAAGCGGTTGACGATGCGACCGATGTCGGTAGGTTTAAAGCGCCGGTTGTCCAGCACCGCGTACTCACGGGCCAGCAGGGTCGAAATGATCGTCGCGTAAGTCGAGGGCCGGCCGATGCCGTATTCCTCCAGGGTCTTGACCAGACTGGCTTCGGAATAACGCGGTGGCGGTTCGGTGAAGTGTTGTTCCGGTCGCAGGGCCAGCAAATCCACCCATTCGCCTTCCCGCAACGGCGGCAGCATCCGGCTGTCGTCCTCGTCGGTCGGTTCGTCGACGTCTTCCCGATAGACCGCCATGAAGCCGGGATCGGCAATCGTCGAGCCAGTGGCGCGGAAGTCGTTGCCGGGGCCGCAATTCAGGTCCACCGCGACCGTGTTCAGGGTGGCGGGAATCATCTGACAGGCCACGGTGCGCTTCCAGATCAGTTCGTACAAGGCGTACTGATCGGCGGTGAGTGCGGCGCGGATCGCATCCGGGAGCACCGCGACCACGGTCGGGCGGATCGCCTCGTGGGCTTCCTGGGCGTTCTTGGCCTTGGTCTTGAACAACCGTGGACTGGCCGGCAGGTTGTGCTGGCCATATCGCTGGGCGATCAGCGCGCGGATCTCCTGGAGGGCCTCCTGCGCCAGATTGACCGAATCGGTGCGCATGTACGTGATCAGGCCGACCGCGCCCTGGCCGATATCGATGCCCTCATATAACTGCTGGGCGACCCGCATGGTGCGCTGGGCGGAGAAGCCGAGCTTGCGTGAGGCTTCCTGTTGCAGGGTCGAGGTGGTGAAGGGCGCGGCCGGATTTCGTTTGCGCTGCTTGCGCTCGACCCGGGCGACCCGCAGCCGGCCCGCCAAGTCGGGATCGACGGCGCGGCCGGATTCGGTGAGTTGAGCGCGCGCGGCGTCAAGCAACGTCCGCTCCATCGCGTGCGCCCGCTCGCCGTCGGTGACGCTGAACTGGGTGAGCCGCTCGCCCTCGTACTCGATCAGGCGGGCCGCGAACGGCTGCCCGGTTTTGGCGGCGTCGGCTTCCAGCGTCCAGTATTCCCGGGCCTCAAAGCGCTCGATCTCCTCCTCGCGCTCGACGATCATCCGCAACGCCGGCGACTGGACCCGACCAGCGGACAGCCCCGGCCGGATTTTTTTCCACAGCAGCGGCGACAGGTTGAAGCCGACCAGATAATCCAGCGCTCGTCGGGCCTGCTGGGCGTTGACCAGATCCAGCGATAGCGTGCGGGGATGGGCGATGGCGTCGCTGATCGCCCGCTGGGTGACTTCGTGAAACACCACCCGCAGCACTGGTTTGTCCCGCAGCAGTTCGCGCTGGCGAAGAATTTCGTGCAGGTGCCAGGAAATAGCCTCACCCTCCCGGTCCGGGTCGGTGGCCAGATACAGGGTCTCGGCCTTAACGATAGCCTTGGCGATGGCCTCGACGTGGCGCTCGTTCTTCTCGATGACCTGGTATTTCATCGCGAAGTCGTGTTCTGGATCGACCGCGCCCTCCTTGGGCACCAGATCCCGCACGTGGCCGTAGGAAGCCAGGACCTCGAAGTCCTTGCCGAGGTATTTCTTGATCGTTTTCGCCTTGGCCGGCGATTCCACGATGACCAGGTTCTTGCTCATGATCGTCTGCGAGTGGCTGGAACAGAGGGGTGCGTCGGGATGGATGTAAAATCAGGGGCAGGGCGGCGCTACCCGCTAAGACCCGCCAGCGCGGCGGAATTCAGGTCGACGGCGAGGAGCGCGCGTTCAATGAAGGTAGGCCGGGAGTTCGTCAAACACCAGATCTTCAAGCCAAGCGCAAGCTTCTTCCTGGCCGGGTTGGTTGAACAGCACCATCAGGATGACCCACTTCAGTTGATGCAAGCCGATGTCGTCGGTTTCCAGAGCCATGACCCGGTCGATGACCAGTTCGCGGGTTTCCGAAACCAGGATGCCGCTCTGCTCCAGAAACAGCAGGAATCCCCGGCATTCCATATCCAGCTTGGCCAGTTCCTGGTCCACGTAAATACGGCAGGAACCGGGATTGACCCGCAGAGGGGTGTCTTGCCGGTCGACCAGACTGTCGAGCCATTCAAAGGCTTGTTGGACTTCCCGGGAGGGAAAGCCGGCGGCCAGCAATTCGGTCTGAATGGATTCTCGGTCGGGATCGGCGTCCACATCGTCGTCCATGTAGTTCTGAAAAAGGTACATCAGCACGTCCAACATGTTTTCTTTCATTAACCGGAACTCATTATCTATAAGTCTAAAGCCCTCGCCATCCAGCGAGGGCGCGGACCAGGAGTCGGCGGGTACGCGATCGTCGGGAGCGACGACCGCCATTCAGAATCTCAGGATTTAAGGCGACAATACAGACCGCCGGGAATAGCCGCCACATAACCTTCCAGTTCCAGAATCAGCAGCATGGAGGAAACCACTTCCGCCGTCAATCCACAGCGCTCCACTAGGATATCGACGCCTATCGACTCGTCGCTCATGGCCGCCAGCAACTGTTGGTACTCCACGTCCAGTTCCACGGTGGCGGACGGCGCGCCCAGCGGCTCGATTTCTCCAGAGCCGACCGCGGCGAGCGCGCCCAGTTCTTCCAGAATATCGGTGGCCGTCTCAACCAGTTTGGCGCCCTGGCGAATCAGGGCGTGGCAGCCCTTGGCTAAAGGATTGTGGATCGAACCGGGAATGGCGAACACCTCCCGCCCCTGCTCGGCGGCCAGGCGCGCGGTGATCAGCGAGCCGCTGCGGGTTGCGGCTTCCACCACCAGCACCCCCAGCGCCAGTCCGCTGATCAGACGATTGCGCCGCGGGAAATTTTCGGCCAGCGCCGCGGTGCCGATGGGCAACTCCGACACCAGCGCGCCGCGCTCGGCGATGGCGTGCGCCAGTTCCCGGTGCTTGGCCGGATAGACCCGGTCCAGGCTGGTGCCCATCACCGCGACGGTATGGCCGTCGGCGCTGGCCAGCGCGCCCTGGTGGGCGGCGGCGTCGATTCCCAGCGCCAGCCCGCTGGTGATGGCCAGTCCGGCTTCGGCCAGGTGCGTGGCGAAGCGCTGGGCGGTTTCCCGGCCGAGGGGGGTGGGGTTGCGGGTGCCGACGATGGCCAGTTGGGGTCGCCGCAGACAGTCCGGATCGCCGTGGACGAACAGCAGGGGCGGTGGATAGGGGATTTGGCGCAACAGGGGCGGATAACGGGCCTCGTCCAGACGAAGCAGGTGGTTGCCGGGCTGTTCCAGCCAGGCCAGGTCCCGTTCCACCGGCCGCCAGTCGGGGCTGCGCAGGTAATCCAGCGCCGCCGCCGGTAGCTCCAGCCGGGCCAGTGCGGCGCGGTCGGCGGCGAAGACCGCCGCCGCCGAACCAAAGTGCTCCAGCAACCGGGCGAAGCGGGCCGGACCGATGCCCGGCGCGCGCAGCAACGCCAATAGTCCGGCCGACTCCTCGGTCGAGGGCGTGGAGAAGTCCGGGTTCAGGGCGTGGTCACCCGATCCTGCAAGCGGATCGACCGTTCGGCCTGCATCACCAGCGCGTAACTGACCAAATCGTGGACTTTGTACACCATGACCAGACCGGACCGCTCGCCGGGTAACCGCAAATTCGAACCGGATACCGGATCGCGGATGATCCGGCCTTCTCCGTAAACGGCCAGAACGTGACCGGGTTCGAGGCCTTCCTGAGCGCCCAGATTGAGGATGACGCTGCTGTACTGGGTGATCTGGGTGACGTCGGTGTCGAGCTTGGCGATGATGAAACCGTCGGTGTCGGGCGGAACCGGATGTGGCTCGAAGCTATAGAGTTCGCGCTCCGCCTCGAATTCAAACAAGCGGTCGCCGGGGCGAACCGGAGCGATGGTGTTGGCCAGCCTGAACGTGGCCGGATCGCCGTCTTTTTCCAGGACCGCTTCGCCGATGTAGAGGCCGGCGGTTCCCAGATAGCGACCGGACCCCGGCTCGCGCAACGCTTCGCCGGGGCGGAACACCTGATAGCGCGGCTGGTCGAAAAGAGCGCCACGAGCGTAAATCCGATCCCGCGAGGAAATGAGGATGCGGTCATCCTCGTCGGCCACGATATAGGGCATGGCTTTCCAGTGGGCGTCGCCGAGGACCAGGGCGCGGGTCAGGAACGATTCGACCGCGTCGCGCGGCACCGGGGGGATCGGCTGCGTCAGCTCCTCGATCCGGATTTCCGGAGACAGCTTCAGAAGGGGAACCTCCTCGCGCTCGGCGATTTCCAGTTGGGGGCGACCGCTGGAGTCATGGCTGAAGCGGAGAGTATCGCCGGGGTAAATCCGATTGGGATTGCTGATTTGCGGGTTTTGCCGCCAGATGTCCCGCCACTGCCAGGGGTTCTGGAGGTAGCGCTGGGCGATCGACCAGAGCGTGTCGCCGGGCGCCACGGTGTACGTCTGTGGCGGATCGGGATTCAGCGCGACGGGAATCAGCGCCGGGGGACCGGTATCGGTCACCGCCGATCCCGACAGCCGGGGCGGCTCGCCCGCGGTCGGGCTGGTTTCGGGCTGGGAAGGGGTTTGGGCGCACGCCCCGAGCAGCATCGCCAGAGCCAATGTCAGCGAGAGGGCGGCGATTCTGGGGCGCCTTGAGGAACGCGTGATGTTCATGGTCCTTGCTCATCCTCCGAGGGAGTGGGTGGGAGTGTAACGAATCATCCCCATCACGCAAAGTATAGCCCCCACACTGAGGTTTCTCGTATGATTTCCAGGCGAAGATTAGATTGCGGTCAAGATTAGCTTATTGTAACGATCGAACGGAGCGTTTTACGGAGCGGCCATGGCACGACTAAACATACTGCACTTTCCCGACCCCCGACTGCGCAAACAGGCGCTGCCGGTGGAAACCGTCGACGAGGGCGTGCGCTCCCTGGTGAACGACATGCTGGAGACCATGTACGCGGCGCCGGGCATCGGTCTGGCCGCGACCCAGGTCAACGTCCAGAAACGCATCGTGGTGATGGATGTGTCCGAAGAGAAAAACCAGCCGCTGGCGTTCATCAACCCGATGGTGCTGGAACGGACCGGCGAGACCGAGACCGATGAAGGATGCCTGTCGGTGCCGGGCTTCTACGATACGGTCCGGCGCGCCGAGCGGGTGCGCGTCACCGCGCTGGATCGCGATGGCGAACCGTTCGAACTCGACGCCAGCGGGCTGTTGGCGGTGTGCATCCAGCACGAAATCGATCATCTGGACGGCAAGCTGTTCGTCGATTATCTGTCGATGATCAAACGCGACCGGATTCGTCGGAAGCTGGAAAAACAGTCCCGCCACGAAGCGCGCGCCGCCTGAGCATGGTCATGCGCGCCTGGCTCGAAAGCGCATGGTGACCCCCGTCCCGCGCGTGGTCTTCGCCGGTACCCCTGAATTCGCCGTGCCGAGCCTGCGGGCCTTGTTAGGCGCTGGATACCGGCTCGTCGCGGTCTATACCCAGCCAGACCGGCCGGCTGGCCGTGGTCGCCGGGTGCGGTTCAGTCCGGTGAAGGCCAGCGCCCTGGCGGCCAATCTTCCGATCCATCAGCCCGCCACACTGCGCGAGCCCGCCGTTCAGGCCGAACTGGCGGCGCTGGCGCCCGATCTGCTGGTGGTGGCCGCCTACGGATTGATTCTGCCGCCGGCGGTGCTCGCCATTCCCCGGTTGGGCTGCGTCAACGTCCATGCCTCGTTGTTGCCGCGCTGGCGCGGTGCGGCGCCGATCCAGCGGGCGCTGCTGGCCGGCGACGTGGAAACCGGGGTCTGCATCATGCGCATGGAAGTCGGCCTGGACACCGGACCCGTATTCGCCCGCGCGAGCTGCCCGATCCCGCGCGGGATGACCGGCGGCGAATTGCACGACCGGCTGGCCGCGCTGGGCGCGGAGACGCTCGGCGCGGCGCTGCCGGACCTGCTGGCGGAACGGCTGATTCCGGAACCACAGGACGAGTCCCGCGCCACCTACGCGCCCAAGCTGGACAAGGCCGAGGCTGAATTGGACTGGACCCGACCCGCGTTGGAGCTGGAACGTCAGG
The DNA here is from genome assembly GCA_036796235.1 of Candidatus Competibacteraceae bacterium. GTDB lineage: Bacteria > Pseudomonadota > Gammaproteobacteria > Competibacterales > Competibacteraceae > REEE01. Next base: position 6,612 of record DAIRDI010000131.1, read on the forward strand.
TGCTGGCGTTCAACCCCTACCCGGTCGCCTGGACCCGGACGGACGACCGGACGACGCTGCGCGTTTGGCGCGCGCGCGCCGAGGCGGAATCCAGCGCGGCGCCGCCGGGCGTGGTGCTGCGGGAAACGAACGATGGCATCAGGGTCGCCACCGGTTCCGGCGTCTTGCGTTTGACCGAGGTCCAACTGCCGGGCGGCCGGCCTTTGCCCGTCGCGGCGTTCCTGAACGCCCACTCGCTCGCCGGCCGGCGGCTGGGCGCGGCATGCCCATGAATGTCCGTGCCGTCGCGGCCCGTTTGCTGGGGCAGGTGTTGGGCCAAGGCCAGTCGCTGGCGCTGGTCTTGCCACCCGCGCTGGAGCAGGTCGACCCGCTCGATCGCGGTCTGCTCCAGGAGTTGGGTTACGGCGTATGCCGCTGGCAACCGATGCTGCAAGCGTTGCTCGACCGGCTGTTGGAACGACCGCTCGATCCGCGCGAGCCGGCGGTGCGGGCATTATTGTTAACCGGCCTCTATCAACTCCACTATCTGCGCATACCCGAACACGCCGCGGTCGCCGAAACCGTCACGGCCGCCCGGCAGTTGCGCAAGCCTTGGGCAGCGGGACTGGTCAACGCCGTGCTGCGTTCGTTTCTGCGGCGGCGGGCGGAATTGCTGGCCGCGTTGGAAACGGATCGAGAGGCTCGAACCGCCCACCCGCGCTGGCTGCTGGACGTTCTGGAACGGGACTGGCCGGAGGACTGGGCGGCCATCGTCGCCGCCAACAACGCCCGCCCGCCCTTCACCTTGCGGGTCAACGCGCGCCGCGTCAGTCGGGAAGCGTGCCGGTCGCGACTGGCGGAAGCCGGCTGGACCGCCGAACCGGGGGCGGCGCCGATGGCGCTGGCTCTGGCCGAGCCGGTCGAGCCGACGTTGCTGCCAGGTTTCGTCGAGGGTTGGATCTCGGTACAGGACGCCGCCGCGCAATGGGCGGCGCCGCTGCTCGACCTCCGACCGGGATTGCGAGTGCTGGATGCCTGCGCCGCGCCCGGCGGCAAGACCGGGCATCTGTTGGAAGTCGCGCCAGACCTGGATTTAACCGCCCTCGACCGGGATGCCGCTCGTCTGGGACGGGTGCGGGAAAATCTGGCCCGGCTGCGGTCGAGCGCCCGCCTGGTGGTCGGCGACGCCGAACGTCCCGCGGAATGGTGGGACGGCATTCCCTACGACCGGATTCTGGTGGATGCCCCCTGCTCGGCGACCGGGGTGATCCGCCGCCATCCCGATATCAAGCTGTTGCGCCGGGAGCGGGACATCGCCGCGCTGGCTGAATCGCAGCGGGCCATGCTAAATAGCCTCTGGCCGCTGTTACGGCCCGACGGTCGCTTGTTGTACGCGACCTGTTCGGTGCTGCGGCAGGAAAACGAAGAGGTCGTGGCGGCCTTTCTCGCCACCCATCCCGATGCCTGGGAATCGCCGCTCGGGGCCGGCTGGGGTCGCGCCCGGTCGCGCGGGCGTCAGATTTTGCCCGGCGAGGCCGGCATGGATGGGTTTTATTATGCCGCGCTCATCAAGCGGGCCACGGTCCTGGGAGGGGAGCCGTGTCGGCCTTCGCCCCCTCGCT
>DAIRDI010000132.1:0-8188 GCA_036796235.1 Candidatus Competibacteraceae bacterium
AGACGAGCGGTCGTTGATTCTGGTGGTGGATGATGATCCCATGCAACGATTGCTGGCGATCGCCACCCTGGATAAGGAAGGATTCGTCATGCTGGAAGCGGAGGATGGCGGCCAAGCCTTGCTTCTGGCCCAGCGCGAACGGCCTGATCTGGTGCTGTTGGACGTCATGATGCCCGGTCTCGATGGTTTTGCCGTCTGCGCGGCGTTGCGCCGACAGCCAGGCGGTCAGGATCTCCCAATTCTCATGGTCACCAGTCTGGATGATCCCGAAGCCATCGAACGGGCGTATCAGGCCGGAGCCACCGACTTCATCACCAAGCCGATCCAATGGCTCGTGCTCCATCAACGGATTCGTTACATCCTGCGGGCCAGTCAGGGGTTACGGAAATTACGGGACAGCGAAGAACGCTTTCGCGCCCTGGTGCGATCCGCCGGCAGCGTGATTCTGGTGTTCGACCCCCAGGGCCGGGTGCTGGAATTCAACCCGGCGGCCGAGAAGCTCTACCCCTTTCGACAGGGCGAGCCGGCGGGCGCGGATTTCATGGACTTGTTGCCGCGCTTCCACGACCGGCCCCGGTTGGAAAGTTCTCTGAGCGGAGAAAGCGCCCTCCGGGCGCCGGACGGAAGCGAGCACATCCTGCTGTGGAATGTTTCCCGGTTTACCAACGTCGAGGGGGTCACCGCCGGCTGGGTCGTGGTGGGGCAGGACATCACCCCGCGCCGCCGCGCCGACGAGCGGATTCGGTTCCTCGCTTATTACGATCACCTGACCCGTCTGCCCAACCGGGTTCTCCTTCAGGAGCGGCTGCGGGACACCATCGAATCGGCGAGGCGGCGCGCCCGGTCGCTGGCCGTGCTGTTTCTGGATCTGGATCAATTCAAACGCATCAACGATTCGCTGGGACATCGCGCCGGCGATGTGCTGTTGCAAGAGGTGGCGGTTCGCCTGCAAGACTGCCTGCGCACGGCGGACTATGTCTGTCCCGCCTCTTCCGACCCGTCGCTGCCGCGCGATCTGCTGGCGCGACTGGGTGGCGATGAATTCGTGGTCCTGTTGGCCGAAGCCGACGACGCCGACGCGGCGCGCACGGTGGCCCAGCGAATTCTAACCGCCATCGCCAGGCCGTTCATGATTGAAAATAAGGAAGTATTCACAACTTGCAGCATCGGCGTCGCCCTCTATCCCCGCGATGGCGCCGACATGGACACGCTATTGAAGAACGCCGACGTCGCGCTGTATCACGCCAAAAATGAAGGGCGAAACAACCATCAATTTTATTCGGACGCGCTGCACGCCACCGCCGTCCAGGACGTCGCGATGGAGAGCATGTTGCGCAAGGCGTTGGCCCGCGAGGAAATGACGCTGCACTACCAACCGCAGGTGGATATCAGCAACGGCCGGATCGTGGGGGTCGAGGCCCTGCTGCGCTGGCGAAATCCCGCCTTGGGCGACGTCGCGCCCGCCGATTTCATTCCGCTGGCCGAGGAAACCGGTTTGATCGCACCCATCGGGGAATGGGTGCTGCAGACCGCCTGCAACCAGGCCCGTATCTGGCGGGAATTGGGTCTGCCGCCGCTGCGCATGGCGGTCAACCTGTCGCCCCGCCAGTTCGTCGATACCCATCTCACGGCCCTGGTGACCCAGATTCTTCGGGAAACCGGCTTGCGACCGGAGTGGCTGGAACTGGAGATTACCGAGAACCTGCTCGTGAAGGAGGGCGTCATCGACATCCTGCGCGAGTTGAAACGGCTGGGGGTCCGCCTGGCGCTCGATGACTTTGGCATGGGTAATTCCAACCTGGGCTACTTGCGGCGGTTCCCCATCGATTCCATCAAAATCGACAAATCGTTCGTGCGAGAAATTACCGGGCAAAACGACGAACGGACCATCGCGGCGGCGGTTATCGCCATGGCCCGCGGCTTGCGGCTGGAGGTGATCGCCGAGGGCGTCGAGACCGAGACTCAGTTGGCGTTCCTGCGAGCGGTGCGCTGCGAGAAAATGCAGGGGTTTTTGTTCGGTCGACCGTATCCCGCCGAGCACATCACGCAGTTGCTGCGCGATTACCATTCGAACGACCGTCAGGATCCTATCAAGTCATGTCATTACAATCAAAAATCATCAGTCTGATTTTTATCGTCTTTCTGGCCTATGGCGCACTCGTCTACGGGGTGCAGCGCGGATTTATCCTGCCCAGCTTCCTGGAACTCGAGCGGGAAGAAGCCGTGAAAAACATGGATCGGGCGGTCCAGGCCATCGAGCGCGAGGTCCAGCATTTGGCGGTCTCCGCCACCGATTGGGGGATGTGGGACGACACCTATCAATTCGTCCAGGACCGCAACGACGCCTATCGCGAGGCCAACCTGAACGTCCAGGCCCTGGAAGGGCTCCGGGTCAATCTTTTTTACCTCTTCGATCGCGCCCGCCAGCCGGCTTGGGGATTAATCTATGACCTGGAGGAAGAGAAGGAGATCGCGCTGCCGGGTTTGGCCGAACGGCTGGCGGTCAGTCCGCTGACCGCGCTGACCGAGCCCAACGCCGAAGTCGAAGGCTTACTGATCACGGCGCGCGGGCCGCTGCTGATCGCGGCCCGACCGGTGCTGACCAGCAATCGCGAGGGACCGGTCCAGGGCGCCGTGCTGCTCGGGCGGTTTCTGGACGCCGCCGCCATCGCCGAACAGACCCGGATCCAGTTATATGCGACGGTTCTGGGGGACGCACCGCTCGCGCCGGAAGAAGCCGCCATCGTCGCCGAACTGGGCGATCGCGGCGAAACCCTCATCCGAGCAGGCGCCGGGGTCGACCGCGTCTATCGGATTCAGCTCGATCTCTTCGGGCAGCCGGCCCTGCTGCTGCGGGTGGAAGTGCCCAAAGCCATTTCCGCCCGCGGCCATGCGGCGATTCGTTTCGCCCTGCTGTCCTTGCTCGGAGTTGGGCTGGCGATCCTGGCCATCCTGGTGATCGGCCTGAGGCAGATGGTGCTGAAGCCCCTCCAGCAGTTGACCGAACACGCGGTGGCGGTGGGTCATAGCGGAGATCTGACGGCGCGCCTGACCCTGGAGCGGCGGGACGAACTGGGCGTGCTGGCGCGCGAGTTCAACCGGATGGTCGAACGGTTGGCGGAAGCGCGCAAGGCGTTGATCGATCAATCCTATCAAAGCGGCGTCGCCGAGATGGCCAGCGGCGTCCTGCACAACATCGGCAACGCCGTGACCCCGCTCAAGGTGCGGGTGGCGAACCTCGAGAGCGCGCTGCGCGAGGCGCCCGCCAGCGAACTGCGCATGGCGCTGAGCGAACTGGCCGACCCGGCGACCCCGGCGGATCGGCGCGGCGACCTGGAGCAGTTCGCGAACCTCGCCGGGGAGGAGATCGCGACCGTGCTGGAGAAGACCACCGGGCAACTGGCCGGGGTCGCGCGCCAAGTCGAACACGTGCAACGAATTCTGAGCGATCAGGAACGCTTTAGCCGCGCCGCCCGGGTTCTCGAACCGGTGTCGGTGGTCGAGTTGGTCCGTGAGTCGGTCGATTTGCTCGGCGACGACGGGCGTCGCGGGCTTCAGGTGGAGCTGGATTCCTCCCTGACGGCGGCGGGCATGGTCCTGGGTTCGCGGGTCGCCTTGCAGCAGATCCTGGTCAACCTGCTGAAGAACGCTATCGAGGCCATTCGCGAACAGGCTCCGCCGCCGGGCGCGGGCCGCATCGTGGTGGACGCCAGCCCCGAATTCAGCGACGGCCGCGCCATGGTGCGGCTGTGCGTCACCGACAACGGGATCGGCATCCCGCCGGAGCGCCTGCCGCGCCTTTTCGAGCGGGGATTCAGCACCAAGTCCCGCGCCTCTTCCGGATTGGGGCTGCACTGGTGCGCGGTCACCGCGGCGGCGCTGGGCGGTAGGATTCAGGCCGAGAGCGCGGGCCCCGGCCAGGGCGCTCGCCTGATCCTGCGCTTGCCCGAAGCCGAAGCACATTCAGAATCGCCGCCTGTCGCGGCCATGGAGCGTTAAATCATGTCCGACTCCGCCAAACCCCCCATCCGAATCCTGATCGCCGACGACGAGGATGCGGTGCTCGACGCCTACCGCGAGGTGTTCGCGCGCGCCGCGCCGACCGCCGGCGCCAATGCCTTACACGACCTCAAGGCCAAACTGTTCGGCGGCGCGGCGCGCGCCGCGCCGACCGCGACCGCGCTCTTCGAGCCGCGCTACTGCCGCGGCGCGGAAGAAGCCGTCGCCGCTGCTCGGGCGGCGCTGGACGAAGGCAATCCGTTCGCGGTGGTTTTCCTGGACATGCGCATGCCGCCCGGACCCGACGGCGCCTGGGCCGCCGCCCGCATCCGCGAAAGCGACCGCGATGTAGACTTGATCATCGCCACCGCTTATTCCGATGTCGATCCCCGCCAGATTACCGCCCAGGTTCCACCGGAAGAAAAGCTGTTCTACGTGCAGAAACCGTTTCACCCGCATGAAGTCCGCCAGTTGGCCCTGGCGCTCGGCCGCAAATGGGAGGCGGAAAATCGGGTTCGGCAACTGGCGTACTACGACAGCCTGACGGGCCTGCCCAATCGCGTCCTCTTTCTCGATCGGCTGGCGCAGACGCTGGAAGCCGCCCGCCGCCATCAACGCAAGGCCGCGGTGCTGTTCCTCGACCTCGATAATTTCAAACGGATCAACGATACCCTCGGGCACAGTTTCGGCGATGCAATTCTCAAGATCACTGCCGAACGCTTGCAACACTGCGTGCGGCTTTGCGACGCCGTCACCCATCCGACCCCCCAAGGCACGGCGGCCCGACTGGGCGGCGACGAGTTTACGGTGCTGTTGTCCGAGATCGACTCCTTGGAGGTTCCAGCCATCGTGGCCCAGCGCATTCTGACGCGGATGGCCGACCCCATGCGCCTGACCGACCACGAGGTGATCATTTCCCCGAGCATCGGCATCACGGTGTTTCCCGAGGATGGCGACGATGTGGAAACCCTGTTGAAGAATGCCGATCTAGCCATGTACTTCGCCAAGCGTTCGGGGCGCAACTCCTTTCAATACTACCAGGCGGCCATGAACGAGGCGGCGCTCAAGCGCCTGACCATGGAAAACCTGTTACGCCAGGCGATCGCGCGCAATGAATTCTCACTGTATTACCAACCCCAGTTGACCCTGCTCACCGGCCAGGTCAGCGGCCTGGAAGCGTTGCTGCGCTGGAACAGCCCCGAGCTGGGTTCCGTATCGCCGACCGAATTCATCCCGGTCGCCGAGGAAAGCGGGCTGATCGTCGCCATCGGGGAATGGGTGCTGCGCACAGCGTGTCAGCAAGCCAAGGGGTGGCGCGATCGGGGGGTTCCGCTGCCCCGGATCGGGGTCAACGTCTCGGTCAAGCAGTTCGTGCAGAGAAACTTCCCGACCCTGGTCGCCCAGATCCTGGACGAAACCGGCTTGGAACCCGAGGCGCTCGAGATCGAGGTCACCGAAAGCCTGTTGATGCGGGACGCCGACGGCGCCGCCGCGACCTTGGGCAAACTTAAGGCCCTGGGCGTCCAGTTGGCCATCGACGACTTCGGCACCGGTTATTCGAGCCTGAGTCGGTTGAAGGAATTTCCCATCGACCGGTTGAAGATCGACCGCTCCTTCGTGCGCGCGGTCAGCACCGACCGAAACGACCAGGCCATCGCCAGCGCCGTCATCGCCATGGCCGACAGCATGAATCTGTGCGTGGTGGCCGAGGGCGTGGAGACCGAGGACCAGCTTGATTTTTTGCGAACGAAACATTGCAGCGAAGTGCAAGGGTACTACCTGAGCCGGCCGCTGCCCCCGGAGCAGGCCGAGGAATTTCTGCTGCAAGTCCGCGATTAGCCTGCACGGACCGCGACCCACTCGCGCAACACGGTGGTCGCGTAAGCTCCCGCTGGCAAGGTGAAGGCCAGCACGGCGATGCCAGGCTCGGGAAATTCCAGGGTTGCGTCCCGCGCCAGCAGGCGCAGCGCCCGCCGTTCCTGAGTCAGTCCCGCTGTCGCCAAGCCATCGCGGAAGATCGGGAGCGTGGCCGCGACTTCTTCCTCCAGCTCCCGAACCGGGCCACGGCTGCGTAATTCCCCGGCGCCCCACAGCGATCCGGTGGGATGCAGATCGCACGCAGCGACCCGCTGGCGCAGCGTCTCATCCACTTCCTCAGCCGCGAAAATGCTGTGACTGCCGGCCAGCATCAGCACCTCGCCGGGCAGCGCGACGTTCCAGGTTCCCGCCGCGACCCGCCGCGCCAGCACGGAATTGAACAACTCGGCGCGCGCGGCGGACAGATACAAACCGCGTTGATGCCGGTCGCGCACCCGCTCCCGTCCGCTTAACAATGCCTCGGCGCGTTCCCGATTGCCGCCCTCGCGGCCAAAGCGCTGTTCGCCGAAATAGTTGGGCACCCCCTCCTCGATCAGGCGCTGGAACCGTTCCGTCAGTTCGGCGGGCTCGCCGTCCAACTCGCGCACGACGATGCGAAAGGCGTTGCCGCGCGCCGCCCCGCGCCGCAGCTTGCGGGAGTGGCGCACCGCTTCCAGCACGGTAAAATCAGGGTCGGGGTCCGTTGCCCAGTCGGGGTCCGTCCGGCCCGGCAGATGCACTGAAAACCATTGCTCGGTGACGGCGTGGCGATCTTTCAAGCCGGCGTAGCTCACCGCGCCGGACGAAACTCCCGCCCGTTGCGCCAGCCGCCGCGCCACCCAGTCGGTGTTCGCGCCGCGCTTGCGCACCCACAGCCAAGCGTGTTCGCCGGCGCCGTCCAGGGTGAAGTCGATCTCTTCGCGGACCTGGAAATCCTCGGGAACGGCGCGCAGCCGACCGCTGGGGGCCGGTGGGCCATGGGCATGGGGGAGATTTAGCATCGGGCTTCCATCACCAATTACGGGAGTCGTCATGAATTTGAACCGTCTGGCCTCGCTGGCCGTCACCGTGGGTTGCTTTCTGAATATGTTGCATCGGGAAGGACTCGAAATGGCCCTGGTATTCTCGCTGGTTTGTCTGGCGTTGTTGAGCCTGATCTGGTGCGGCGGCTGGTGGGCGACTCACATCCTGCCGTTCGGTTGGTGGGGCATGCGCCGACCGAGCGATCTGGGCAGTCCGGCCTATGAAGTCCTCGTGCCGCTGTTTGGCTGGGTTTTCTTGCTGCTTCTGTTTTTTCTGAGTTGGTGAGGTCCGTGCTAAGCTTCGGCCATTATCGATCGCCTCGTGGAGCATAACCATGTCGCAACCCGCATCCCGCCTGATCTTCAGCTTCGACGACTACCTGCACTGGGAAAACCAGCAGGCGCAGCGTCACGAATTCATTCGCGGCGAAGTGTTCGCCATGACCGGCGCCACGGATCGGCACAACGAAATCTCCATGAATTTCGCGGTCCTCCTGCGCCAACATCTGCGCGGCACGCCCTGTCGGGCGTACATGGCCGACGTCAAGCTCCGGGTGGACGCGGCGGATTGTAGCTTCTATCCCGACTTGCAGGTGACTTGCGCCGAACGCGACCACAACGACCGTTACGTCAAGCGTGCGCCGGTGCTGGTGGTCGAGGTCTTGTCGAACAGCACCGCCGCTTTCGATCTGGGCGACAAGTTCGCCGCCTACCGGCAACTCGACAGCCTGCGGGAATACGTGGTGGTGGATCAGGAACGCATCCGGGTCCTGATCTATCGGCGGCAAGATGAAAAGTGGTGGGTGGACAGCATCGGTCCCGGCGAGCGGGTGCGCCTGGACAGCATCGATTTCGATGGTCCGGTGGAGGCGCTCTACGAAGATCTGAGCGAACCGCTGGCTGCTCAATCGCCAGTCCCAGAAGGGCGGATTTAGCCGCCAAGGCAACCGGTCGCCCCCGCGCCCGCCGACGCAAGCAACCTCGCATCAGGCGCCCGCCTCTCGGGGAGTCGCCGCCGACGCCGACGCCGGTGCCGGCCGGGTCTCGGCCCGACGCCGGGCGCGGGCGTCGATCACGTTCTTGAGCGCGATCAGGCAACCCAGACTGATGAACGCGCCCGGCGGCAGAATGGCCAGCAAAAATCCGCGATAGTCGTCGAGCAGATGCACCGTCAAATGCCGCCCGAACTCGCCGAACAGCAAATCCGCCTGCGCGAATAGCGTCCCCTGCCCGATCGCCTCCCGCAGCGCGCCCAGCGCGACCAGCGCCAGCGTGAAGCCCAACCCGACGGCCAGACCATCCACCGCCGA
>DAIRDI010000133.1:0-8167 GCA_036796235.1 Candidatus Competibacteraceae bacterium
CGGTTTCGACGTGACAGGACCATTGCACCACCAGTTGCTGGTAGGGCCGGGCGCCAGCCCACAACGGGACCGCGACCTGCATCGACTCGAAGTCCAGGTAATAACGGGGATACGTCAAACCGTTCAGGAGCGCGGCGGCCGCCGGATCGCGTTCGGCCACGCCCGACTGGATCACCCGCGCCACCCGGCCTTGCTTGGCTGTCAGCGGATAATCGGCTGGAATGCGCCGCACGTCGGTAATCCCTCGTTCCACCAGACCTTGCAACCGCTGTCCCGAAAGCCGGGGCAGGCATTCGAGCGGGTAGTCGGGTTGGGGGGGTTGGCCGGCGCCGCAATAGGATTGAAACGGACAGTCGTAAGGGCTGTGGCACTGCGGGCCGATGGCGATGGCCGGTTCCGCGCCGTCGAGGGTGGCGCGCGCGGCGGCGATCCATTGGGGCACGGCGGGCAAAAGGCTGGCGATGTCGGTATCCACGGGGTTCGGGCTCAGCAGCCCGTGATAGTCGCCGCCGCCCGGATAGACGAAGGTGGTATCCACATGAGCCAGTTCGACGCCGGTCAGCGAAAGCGTAGCGCCGATCACCCACGCCTGAATCGCGCAATCGGCGCGATGCTCGTCCTTGACCGATGTGCTGGCCTTGACTTCGCGCAACCGGTAGCCGCCCGTTTCCGGCAACAGCAGGTCGGCGCGGACCAGCACGCCGGCGCATTGAAAAGTCGCCTCGAACAGCGGTCGGTCGGGATGCTCGGCCAGCGCCCGCTGGGTCAGCGCCAACGCCTCGCGCGGGTCCGGGGTGTCGATCGAGACGCCGTTCGGGTGCAACGTCCGGGCGATGTCCCCCACTTGAAAGCCGATGTGCAGGCGTTGCTCGGTTTCCGGGGAAATATCCTGCAAGTCGGGGCTATGGACGGCCAGCCACAGCCGTTTGGGGCACTGCCGGAACGCTTGCAGGCGGGATTTGGACAGACCGTGGGCCATGGTTCGACCTCCAGAGAGCGTTTCGGGATGAATATGATCGAACCGCCCGACGACGTTTTGCGTCGGTTCCTGGAGTCCGGCACTGAATTCCCGGCACGCGGTTAGAAATTTCCGAAGTCCCGCACATCTTCGCCATCGGCGACCTCATCGGCCAGCCGATGCTGGCGCACAAGGCGGTGCATGAGGGCCACATCGCCGCCGAGGTGGCCGCCGGGCAGAAGAGCTTCTTCGACGCCAAGGTGTTTCCCGGCGTGGCCTACACCGATCCGGAAGTAGCTTGGGTGCGATCGAGATGGGCCGCGACCCAGCGGACATCGGCCTGACCATTCATCCGCATCCCCCCTCACTCATCCCCAGGGCGGAGCCATGCACCGGGGAAGCTACCAGGTCTTGGGTTGAAACCGCGGGTCGTTGAGAATCTTGATCGTGTCGCCGGTTGGCGCCAGTACAAACAGCCCCTGCCGGTAAGCGTAGCGATCCGCCCCGTCTTCGATCCGCATCCCCGCCACCGCTCCATGCACCTGCCAGTCGGCGTATTCCGGGAAAAACTCCCGGAATCGCCGCAGGTCGTCCAGAAATTCCCGCACGTCCTCCACGCTCCGGGTGCTGGTGTTCGCCGACCGGGTGGAAATCAGCAACCCCGGCCATCTGCCCAATCATTTGACGGTGGAGCAGATTCGCTACGGTCCGTCGAACATGCGCAACCCGCTGCTGGCTTCGCACGCCACCCATCTCCTGCCCTATCGCGGGCTGGGCAGCGGCATTCCCCGCGCCCTCAAAAGCTTGGCCGAACATCGAACTGGTGGATGACCGCGCCGGCAATCAGTTCAAGGCGATCACTATCGGCCGGTCGCTGACTGATCCACGGTGAATATCAGGGCGGGCACTCGATAGCTTGGATGCGATAAAGGTAGACCAGCGGCGAGGTGTTGCTGATGGCGTCAGGCATGGCCCCGTTCCAGGTCGTTCAGTTCCGCCTGAAACGGGAACACCTTGTAGCGGCCCAAGGCCAATAAAAACTCGACGCGGGGCATGCCCGCCAGTTCCGCCGCCCGACCGGACGACAGTCGCCCCAGTTCATACAGTTCTACTGCGGCCAAGAGGCGCAGTTCGCGCGCGAAAGAAGCTTCGCCCGTCTTTTCGGCTAGAAGCACCTTATCGGGGATGTCGAGGGTAATTTGCCGTGTGGTCATGCTGTTTTCTCCGGTTTCAGCCGATTCTACATGGTCTTGCAATCGAGGTATGACCGTTGGTCGGCGACGCGCCAGGGCGCTGGTGCAACGCGATGTGCGCGACGTGGCCGGCATCGACCGGACGAACCCGTTGCTCTTCTACGCGGCGTCCCAGTCGGTGCGTCCCCTCATCCATCCGCTTTCCCTCAGTGTCCAGACGGCGTGGGGCCTGCTGATGGTAATTCAGGCGCCAGACGGTTTGAGTCAGCCCTACACCGATAATCGTGACTACTTTATCAGCGCCCCGATCCGGGTGGTTGGTGTTCGCCGACCGGGCGACGACTCAGGCGCAAAAGGCGGGCGCGGCGTTCGGCGCAAGCTTGGGGATGGGGATGATCTTTGTTGCTATGGTAGTATTGGCCACCGCGTTGATCCTCGGCCTGTTCCTCAAGAAGTCGAGCATCGTGGAACACGGCCCGACCGGGCCGCTGGCGCGGGCCACCGCAGTTGAGTAAATGCGGCAAGTCTTTCCGCCGAGGCGATGAGTGCGGCGTCGGCGGAGAGTTTAAAAAAATGGTGGATTCATTTTGAAACTCAGAGGAAATTCAAATGCCATACGATCTGATTGAGCAAAAAATTATTGATGCGCTGAATGAATTTGGTCCTATTGCTCAGACAAATAACATTATTTCCAGGCCAGAGTGGACAATTGCTATTCAAGCAATTTTTTCGAAACTCGGGCATCAAGCAAAATATAAAGTTGCTGCTAAAAAAGCAAATAAAAAAAATGGTGGTCGTGGATTCGACCAGATTCGTCAAATTGTTGCAGGAGAGACTCCTGAGCACGGGGAGTGGTTGTACGACATTCTTTGGTGGCATCAGGATAATCCAGAGTATATGATTGATGTACCACTAGTAGCAGAAACAGAGTGGGGTAACGATGAGGCCTTTAAATATGATTTTCAAAAACTATTACTCGCTCGGTCAAAATATAAAATTATGGTATTTGAATGTGGTAATCATATAATTCAATGGGGTAAGGAACAGATTAGGTGTTTTAAAGGTACTCAAGGTGATCGGTATCTTTTTTGCTCATGGCGAGGGAATGCCTTTGGATTCCATTTTGAACTATATGTTGCCCCATAGATAAGCCAAAGGACAGGATAAACCAGCATAAGCTGCAATAGTCTCTATGGTTGATCATGAACTTCACTTGGGACGAAACAAAGCGGCAAGCCAACCTGAGAAAGCATGGACTGGATTTCGCCGATGCTGTTCATGTTTTCAACGGTCCTTTGGTTTTTTTTGAGGACCAGCGGGCTGATTATGGCGAGCAGCGAATGATCGGCATTGGCCTGCTGGGTAGTCTGGTCGTGCTGATAGTCCATGTGGAATCCAATGATGAAATCCGTCTCATCTCCATGCGTAAGGCAGACCGTGATGAAGTCAACCTCTATTACCGCAATATTGGACTCGGATGACGCGCCCAAACTGACTCAGAACGACTTTGATCGGGCGCGATTTCGCATAGGATTCAAAGATGTTTCACGCGAGGAATGGCAGGAAGCCGCTCGCGCCCGCTTGAACGAGAGCCAGAAGATCAGCATTATGCTCGATCAGGATGTGATCGCCTGGCTTAACACGCAAACAGATGCGCGTGATTATCAGGCTCTTATTAATGCTGCCTTGCGCGAGGCCATGCAGCGCCAGACGTTGGAAACTCTATTGCGGCGCGTGATTCGGGAAGAATTGACCCACACTTGAACACATAACACCACGAAAACCGACAGCATCAAGCCTGATGCGTCGGAATGATCAGCCATACGGATACTCGCAGACGATCACCGAGGCTTTCGTCAAAACTGACCCCCACACAGTGCTTCTTCAAAAAAGCGGGCGACTCTCTCGCTTGATGGCAGAATCCATGGAAGTTCCCGCTTGCAAAACAACCTCGGCTTCACAAATCAATGGATCACTAAATTTGGTCCTGTAAATTTTCCTGTGATGGCGAGGGGTAGCAGCGTGGAGCCAAGGCGTCGACTCCATCCAACCCATTGGTCTTGTTAAATAATGCGGGTTTGGCCTGCCCACGCCGCTGTTCCGGTCACAGGAAAATTAACAGGAAGCATTCTTTTCGGTTGCCTGTAATTGAAAAAGCTGTGGGATCAGTAATTCATAAGTATTGCTATTTTGATGGAATTGTTAACTTCTCAGTCAAACCCATTATAAATCGATGAGTGGAGCAGTTTAATGCCAAAGTATTATAGCCCCAAACACCTCGAAGCCAGCTATTTCTAACACAACGACTCGTGGTCGGTTGACTCATCAACGGTTATCGGCCACCCGTCTGGAAACATAGCCCGTATATGTCACAAGTCTCCGTCGGCGACAAACCCGCCCCGCAACCGTTCGAGGGGTTGCCGGATCGTTTTGGCGCACTCGTCCGACGCGCTCCGGCGAGCCCCCGTCATGCGCCGGTCGAACCCCGTCAAGCGACCGGCTTGGCCGAACGACGCCGAGAACCCGCCTCCCGGAGCACCTCCTGCACGTAAGGGTTTGGGTAATGGCGCGGCGGCGCGAAGGGCGCCTGCCGCAAGCCGAAGTATTCCAAAACGAAATTGGCGACCGCCGCCGACCGCGAAACACCCATCTCGCAGTTCACCACCACGTCCACCGCCGCGTTGCCGTGCTGGTCCAAAAAGGCCATGATCCGCTCGGCGTGATCCGCGCCGAACAGGAACGGCGCGACCTCCTCGCGTTGCGGATCGTTCTCGATTTCCTCCGGCGTCGCGTCCAAAAATTGCAGATACAGGGCGTCCACTTTGCGAGGACACGGCCGACGAGGACGCGGAACGCGCGAAAAAGGATCGGCGATGGACAGATGCACCCACGGCGATTTTTGGGTGTAACGCTCGGCCTCGGGCCGGGAAAGAACGACGACTTTCATGTTTCACCCTTTCTGCGACGGTTCGGGATCTCGCGGCCAGTCCGAACCCTCGCACCGGAGACGGGCCGCACGTTGAGGCGTTGACGAGAAGCGTCCTGCCCTACCTTGCCCCGCTGCCCCACAGGACGGCGTGGACCGTTTGCAGCAGGATCAACAGATCGAAGCCGACGCTGGCGTTCTTGAGGTAGTACAGGTCGTATTGCAGTTTCTCCCGCGAACTCTCCTCGGAATCGGCGTAGGGGTAGCAGATCTGCGCCCAGCCGGTCAGGCCGGGCTGGCCCAGGTGGCGCAGATCGTAAAACGGAATCGCCGCCCGCAATTGGGTCACGTACCGCGGCTGCTCCGGGCGCGGGCCGACCAGGCTCATCTCGCCGCGCAGCACGTTGACCAACTGGGGCAGCTCGTCGATGCGGGTTTCCCGCAGCAGCCGGCCGACCCGCGTGATGCGAGGATCGCCAGGTTTGGTGAATTCGCTCCCGGCGTCCACCTGCATGGTGCGGAACTTGAGGATCGTGAACGGCCGGTCGCGCTGGCCCACCCGGACTTGCCGGTACAGGATCGGCTCCCGGAACCGGCACTCCAGCCCGATAGCCAGGGCGGCCAGCAGCATGACCGGCGACGCCAGCGCCAGGAGCAGCAGGCTGACGGCGACATCCAGGACGCGCTTCAACAGTTGCCGATCCGACAGTACCGGAAACCCATCGGCGAAAAGAAAATGACTCGGCCGCAGAGCCTCCAGCGCGATTTGGCCGGTCTCTCGCTCGACAAAGGCCAGGACCGGGCGAATCGCGATCCCCGCCAGCCTGCACTCCAGCAATTCGTCCAGCGGAAAACCGCGCCGCTGGTCGTCCAGCGCCACCACGATCTCGTCGATGTGCAGCCCCACCGCCAGATCGACCAGCCGGTGGGTGACCTGAAGCCGGCGCTCGGGCGGCACGTTGGCGGGTTCGTCTTCGTGAACCTGGACGTAGCCGAGAATCCGGCAACCCCAGGTTTCGTCCGGGTGCAGGCGCTCCAGCCGTGCCGCCTGCGCGCCCACCCCCACGACCAGCACCCGGCGCGCGAACGCCGCTTGGCCGGTGGCCCGCAGAAATCCGAACCGCAATGCCAGCACGGCCGCGCCGGCGAGGCCGAGCGCCAAGCTCAGTTCACCACGACGTAATTCCAGGATGGGAAACAGCCAACCCACCAGGGCCAGCGCGAACAACCCGAACAGAAAACTGATGCCCACGCGCAGCAGCATATCGGCGGGGCCGCGCCAGAACCGGCGCTCGTACAACCCCAGGGCGATCAGGATCGCGCTTAGGGCCAGCGTGCAGGCCAGCGCGTTCGGCAGGACCACGGCCAGTTCGGGGCCGGCGCTGCCTTCGCTCCATTCCCGCCACAGAGTCGGGCCGAGGGCGAACGACCCGAATAACAACAGAACTTCCGCGCCCAGCAAGCCCCGCAGCGCGGGCGAAACGTAGTGACCGAACCGATGGATCATGAGCGGACCTTCCCGTTGGGTTTCTGGTGACGGCCTTAAAATAAAGGCGACACCCGACGGGATGCGTCGTCTCCGCTCGGTCCAGCTCTCGTTCTAAAAGGGGTCCGCATCCACTCGGACGACCCGGCCCCCGATTCCGGGTCGCCGCATGACCGATGGAACGCAGCGAACGATCGATCGGGCTCGGCGCCTGGGTTCCCGACGCTTCACTTTCTCTGCTTCTCGCTGTCCTGCTGCGCCCGGTCCTCCTCCGTGAAGGAAACAGCACTGGTCCGCGCCGCGCGGTAGTCGGCGATTCTGGCGGATGCCGCGCCCCAAACCGCGGCGATGCCGAAAACGCTTTTGTCGAAAGCCATCGCGGAGCGCGCGTGAACGCCGCTGGCCAGCGCGTCATAGATGGCCGCCAGGTCGGCGCTCAAGAAGACGAACTGCCAGTCGTACTTCTCCTGCTTCTCCCGGATCATTTTCTGAATCTGTTCCTTGCGGAACTCACGGCTGGCGTTCTCTTGGCCGTCCGTGATGATGACCATGACCACCCGCGCGGGCCTGGCGTCTTCCCGCAGGTCGGCCAGGCGCTTTTCCAGATCGTTGATGCCCCGGCCCATGGCGTCCAATAGCGGGGTGCTGGCGCGGGGGACGAAGGTCTTGCGGGTCAATTCCGGAACCGCCGCCAACGCTTTGAATTGATGTACGATCTCGTAGGGATCTTGAGAATCGAACTGCACGAGCGTGAGCGTCGCGAACCCCGGCTCGGCTTTCTGCTGCCGCAAAAACGCATTGAACCCACCGATGATGTCGTCGCGGATGGCTTCCATCGACCCGGTACGATCCAGAATCACGGTAATGTGGGTGTAGTCGTTTTTCATCGCAGTTCTCCTTTCCGCCGAACGGCGGATCGTGGGGGATCTTCCGTGCTCATGCGTCGGCGCGGCGCCGGGGTCGGCCGCTCCAGCGGCAGGAGGGGTTGATGGTCGGCTTGCAGGAAATGGGGAAGAGTCACCGGTATCCGGCGCAAGTTATCGCAACGATGGAGTATTCTGTAGCAGGGACTGGCCGAGCGCCTCCCCCCTGTCTAACTCTTTTACTGGAAGGACATCGCCATGCCCCGCAAATCGACGCTGGACCCCCGAGTCAAGGCTCTGCTGGACAACCTCAACCTTGATGAGGGCGGCGACGAGTTGCTCGCCGAATCCGCCGAGGAGGCCACTCAGCACCTGTGCGTGCTGTTGGAGCGCCTGACCAACGGCCGGGAGCAGGCGCTTCGCCCTGGGAGGCTGGCCACATGGAAGCCCGGCCTGAAAAATCGCCGTTTCCCGCGTTACGGCGAACCGGTGGTCGTGGTTGCGCTGCTCGACACCCCGATCATCAACCCCGGCGACGAGTCTGGCTCGCCGTACTTCCGGGAGCCGCTGGATTTGCTGCTGGGTGTGATGCGCGGCGACGACCGCGAGTTTCTGGTCTATCACGCCGACCGCCGCCGCTTCCAGCCTTACGAGGCGGACGAAATCGGGAACCCTTAGTGCCTGTATAAAAACTAACCCATTGATTGTGTCAGCTATATTTGCCGGAGATGATCCGCCAAA
>DAIRDI010000134.1:0-8159 GCA_036796235.1 Candidatus Competibacteraceae bacterium
GCGGTAGGTCGCCCCGTCGGCGTTCTCGCGCACTTCCAACACGGCGGCGGAACCGAAGCCTTTGAGCGGTTTGGCTTGTTCGTGCTTCTTGCCGATCTGCGCCAAATACAAGGCATAACCGAAGAGGTCTTGCACGTCGTCTGGCATCGCTTTCAAATCCTTCCGGGACGATGCGACCCAGACGAGGGGCTTGATCGGGTTATTCATGTAAAGACTATATCTCAACCCCTACAACGAGCGCGAATTTCTCGACGACAAACTCAGCATCGTCGCCACCAAGCCCCGCCCGCCTTGCTAAAAAGGGTTTCCTCGACCCGACCCAGGAGAGGCGCATGGCGCTTTCGGACCCTATCGATGTCAATCTCAAAATCATGCTGGGCAAACCGGTCATCCGGGGGACGCGCATCCCGGCGGAATTGATTCCGCGCAAACTGGGCGAGGGAGCATCGGAGCAGGATTTGTTGGATGCCTATCCGCACTTGAAAAGCCAGGACCTCCGGGCGGCGATGGCTTATGCCGCAGAAACACTATTTCCATGGAGGTAACGCCCATGAACTTTACCCGAATCACCATCCATCCAAACCAATTGAATGGCCTGCCCTGCCTGCGTGGCCTGCGTATTCCCGTGGCCACGGTGGTCGGGATGGTCGCTGATGGGATGAGCGAACGAGAAATCCTCGCGGCCTACCCCGATCTCGAACGAGAAGAGATCGTCGAAGCGCTGCGTTATGTCGCCGAGGCGGTTCAGGAAAGAACGTTGCCCCTGGTCGATGCCGCGTGAAGTTTCTCATCGACAATGCCTGATCGCCGTTGGTCGCTGGAGGTTTGCGCGCCGCCGGATATGACGCGATTCATGTGCGAGAAATCAACTTGCTCCTGGCCAACCTGTCCGTGATTCAACCGTCCCTGGAGGAAGGCAGTATCGTGGTTTTCGAGCAGAATCGGATTCGGATTCGATCCTTGCCGATAAAAAGCCGTAATTCCTGAGCCGTGCCAAGGAGGGCGCGGCGCTGGGGTTCATGGCGCGCGCCGGGGTAGACCGCCCCCATGAACCTGTCGAGCAACGGGGCGCTTTTGACCGGCCAAAGGCTGGCTACAGGTATTCCATCTGATCGACCAAGTCTTCCGCGTCTAATGTTTGATGGATCAGCATTAAGCCGCGAATAATTTCGCCTACTGAAGTCCGCTGATAGGCATGGACAATCCCGGCATGATGTACGCCAGCGGCGGCCAAACGCAGAAAATCAGCATCGTGGGTGAATAACACTCGTCCTTCGGCAAGCGCAAACGCCAGATGCTCCAAATCAGAGGCGCCGAGCTGATTGGCTTCGGGCACGCTTAACGCATCGACGCCCCGCTGGCGCAAACCACCGATGACGGCTCGTGATACGTGTTCGTCGGTGTAGTAGCGAACTCTACCCACCGTGCCGCGCCTTCAGCTTCCGAGCCCGCACCGAGGGGGTGCGCTGACGTTGTCGCGCCACGAACGTCTCTTGCTCCTCAATATGCCGATCCATCTCGGCTTGGTGATCGTAATAAAAAGCGAGCGCGGCATAGACTTCAGCGAGTGTCAAACCGTATTCATTACAAATCTCATCGGGGCACTTACCCATGCGCTCATGCCAGATCGCAATGTCCTGCACCGTGATGCGATGTCCGATGATTCTTGGTTTGCCTCCCGCAATACCGGGCGTGCTTTCAATGTGGCGCTCTGCAATTGGAATCATCAATCGGTGTCACTTTTTCAACCTACGGTAAAAAAGAATACCATAACGCAGCTAGAGAGGTTGCAACACGCATGGGGATCTTTTTCCGTCAATATGGTCACGTTATAGGTAAAAAATAGCGAAATGTGACCATTTGGTTCACCGTTCGTCCGGCGAGCGAACCCACTTCGGCGCCATGCTCGGCGTCCGACGCGGGCGAACTCCAGGTAAACCGCCGTGCCTTATCAATGGACAGCGCTCATCCCTCCATCCGCTCCGAGAAACCCATGACCAACGATATTCTCGCTCTCGCCCGCCAGCAATTACTTGCACCCGCCGGTTTCGGCGAGGACGATTTGCACCACGCTTTATCCTGCCTGCTGGGCCACGCCATCGACGACGGCGAGCTGTATTTTCAACAGCGCCGCGCCGAATCCTGGGGCCTGGAGGATGGCCAGGTCAAAAGCGCCAGCCACGCGATCCAGCAGGGCGTTGGGGTGCGGGCGATCAGCGGCGAGAAAACCGGCTTCGCCTATTCCGACGAGATCGTGCTGCCGGCGCTGCTGGAAGCCGCGACCGCCGCCCGCGCCATCGCCCGCCAAGGCGGCGAGGGTCGGGTACAGGTTTGGCGAACCGCGCCGCGTCCCGCGCTTTACGAGCCGCTCGATCCGTTGGAAACCCTGGCGGCGGAGGCCAAGGTGCAACTGCTGGAAGCGGTGGACGCCGAAGCCCGCCGCCAGGACCCCCGCGTGACGCAGGTCATGGTCAGCCTGGCCGGAGTGCGGGATACCATTTTAGTCGCCCACAGCGACGGGACCCTGGCCGGCGACGTGCGGCCGCTGGTGCGCTTGAACGTGAGCGTCATCGTCGAGCAGCACGGCCGCCGCGAGCAGGGCAGTTCCGGGGGCGGCGGCCGGGTCGGTTACGGCTGGTTTCTCGACGAGGATCGCGCCCTGGGGTACGCGCGGGAAGCGGTGCGGCAGGCGCTGGTCAATCTGGAGGCGATTCCCGCGCCGGCCGGGACCCTGACCGTGGTGCTGGGGCCGGGCTGGCCGGGCATCCTGCTGCACGAGGCCATCGGCCACGGGCTGGAAGGCGATTTCAACCGCAAGGGCACTTCGGCCTTCACGGGCCGGATCGGCGAACGGGTGGCGTCGCCGCTGTGTACGGTGGTCGACGACGGGACGCTGGCCAGCCGGCGCGGCTCGCTGAACATCGACGACGAGGGGACGCCGACCCAATACACCACACTGATCGAACGCGGAGTGCTGAAAGGCTACTTGCAGGACAAGCTCAACGCGCGCCTGATGAAGACCGTGTCGACCGGCAACGGCCGTCGGGAATCCTACGCGCATCTGCCGATGCCGCGCATGACCAATACCTACCTGCTGCCGGGCGAACACGATCCAGCGGAAATCATCGCCTCGGTGGAGCGGGGGCTGTACGCCGTGCATTTCGGCGGCGGCCAGGTGGATATCACCTCGGGTAAGTTTGTGTTTTCGGCCAGTGAGGCGTATCTGATCGAGAACGGCCGCATCACCCATCCGGTCAAGGGCGCGACCCTGATCGGCGACGGTCCGGATGTCCTCACCAAGGTCTCGATGGTCGGCAACGATTTGAAACTCGACGCCGGGGTCGGCACCTGCGGCAAGGAGGGGCAGAGCGTGCCGGTCGGAGTCGGTCAGCCGACCTTGCGGGTCGATGCGTTGACCGTGGGCGGGACTCAGGCGTGAATCCTGAATCTGCTTCGGTCCGCCGGTTAATCTCCAACCTCTCCTCGAACCTCGCGAGTTTCCCGAGCCATGGCTGACATCACCTCCATCACTAACACCGCCCCGCTACCCGAGCGGGAACATCTGGAAACCCTGGTCGGCGAGATTCTCGCCGAGGCCCGCGCCCGAGGCGCCACCGCCGCCGAGGCCGCCGTCAGCTTCAACAGCGCCCTGTCGGTCACCGTGCGGCTGGGCGACGTCGAGACGCTAGAGCATCACCGCCAGCGCGGATTGGGGGTGACGGTCTACTTCGGCCGGAGCCGGGGTTCGGCCAGCACCGCCGACTGGCGGCCGGAAGCGATCCGCGACACGGTGCAAAGCGCCTGCGCCATCGCCCGCCATACCGCCGCCGACCCTTACTCTGGACTGGCCGATCCGGAGCGGCTGGCGCGGGTGATTCCCGATCTCGATCTTTACCATCCCTGGGCGCTGGCCGCCGAGGAGGCTATCGAACTGGCCCGCGCGTGCGAGGCGGCGGCGCTGGCGCTGGACCCGCGCATCCGCAATTCCGAAGGGGCCAGCCTCACCACCCAGACCAGTTTGGTGATGTACGGAAATTCCCACGGCTTTTGCGGCGGTTATCCGACCAGCCGGCATTCGCTGAGTTGTTCGGTGATCGCTCAGGATGAGTCGGGCATGCAGCGCAATCATTGGCATACGGCGGCCCGCGCCCGCGAGGCGCTGGAAACGCCGCTGGCCGTCGGGCAACAGGCCGCGCGCCGGGCGCTGCGCCGGTTGGGCAGTCGCCGGCTGAGCACCCGGCAGGTTCCCGTGCTGTTCGCTCCGGAGCTGGCCCGCGGCTTGATCGGCCATTTCGTCGGCGCCATTCGCGGCGGCGCGTTGTATCGCAAAGCCTCGTTCCTGCTGGATCGGCTGGGGACTTCGGTATTTCCGACGTTCGTGACGATCCGCGAACGACCGCATCTGCCTCGGGCGCTGGCCAGCGCTCCGTTCGACAGCGAGGGCGTGGCTACACAAGATCGGGAGGTGATCCGCGATGGGGTGTTGCAGGGGTACGTGTTGGACAGCTATTCGGCGCGGCGTCTGGGGATGGAGACCACCGGCAACGCCGGCGGCACGCATAACCTGATCGTCGAACCCGGTTCGTGCGGTCCCGAGGAATTGCTGGAGCAACTGGGGACCGGACTGTGGGTGACCGGGCTGCTCGGGCACGGCGTCAATTTGGTGACCGGCGACTACTCGCGCGGGGCGTCCGGTTTCTGGGTGGAGAACGGCGCGGTTCAATATCCAGTCCAGGAAATCACCATCGCCGGGAATCTAAGCGAGATGCTGCAACACATCGTGGCGGTGGGGAAGGACGTGGACGCTCGCGGCGGCATCCACTGCGGTTCGCTGCTGCTGGAGCGGATGACGGTGGCGGGGGAGTAGCTACTTTGTGGGCAATGACGGCGGAACAGCGCCTGCAAACCGAGTATGCCGGGACGTGCGTCCTGCTCGCGGAGGATGAGCCGATCACCCAGGAAGTCGCGCGCGGGCTGCTGGTGGATGTGGGGCTGGTGGTCGATCTGGCCGAGGACGGCCGACAGGGGCTGGAACTGGCGCGCAGCACCCGCTTCACTTCCACCATTCCAACGTCGACGCGGGAACGCGTCCTGATTCCACGAGGCGACGATCATGCGTTTTCCCTACGGCATCGCCGATTTTCGCAAAATCCGCGAAGGCGGCTATTTCTATGTGGACCGCACTGACCGGATTCCGCAGATCGAAGAGGCCGGTAGCCAACTGCTGTTCCTGCGCCCGCGCCGGTTCGGTAAAAGCCTGTGGCTGTCCACCCTGGAGAACTACTACGACCTGGCCCGCGCCGACGATTTCGACCGGTTGTTCGGCGGGCTGGAGATCGGTCAGAATCCCACGCCGCTGCGCAACCGCTACTTCATCCTCAAGCTCAACTTCTCGGTGGTCGATCCTCGGGGCGACGCCGACGCCATCGCCGCGTCGTTTTACGACCATCTCAACGGGGCTATCGAAGCGTTCGCGCTCCGCTATCGAACGCACTTGCCGGCGGCCATCACCGTCCATGAGAACGCCCTGCGCTCCTGGCAAGCGCTGCTGGCGGCCGTCGGTGAAACCGCCCACAAGCTCTATGTGCTGATCGACGAATACGACAACTTCGCCAATGCCGTGATGATCAGCCCGCTGCGCGGCACGGATCGCTACCGGCAACTGGTCGAGGGGGAAGGGACGCTCAAGACCTTCTTCAAGGCGGTCAAGGCTGGCGCGGAGGGGGGCGGCATCGACCGGGTGTTCCTGACCGGAGTGACGCCGGTGGTGCTCAGCGACATGACCAGCGGGTACAACGTCGCCGAGAGCCTCACGCAACGGCCGCTCTTCCACGACCTGTGCGGCTTCACCGAGGCCGAGCTGCGCGCCGCCCTGGACGCGGTGGCGGCGACCCATAATCTCGCCGCCGATCGGGCGGACGACGCCCTTCGCCTCATGCGCGACTTCTACAACGGTTACCGGTTCACCACGCAGCGGGAGGAACGGGTCTACAACCCCACCCTGGCGCTGTACTTTCTCAAGCGCCTGGCCGAGGACGGCGCTTACCCGGAACAACTGCTCGACGACAACCTGGCGATGGACCGCAACCGGATTCAGTACGTGGCCCGGCTGCCGCACGGCGAAGCGCTGGTCAATCGGGCGCTGAACGACGCCGAACCGCTGGCGGTGGCGCAACTCTCCAACCGCTTCGGGGTGCAAGACATGCTGAGCGCTCCGAAAGATCCGGATTTCCTCGCCTCGCTGCTGTACTACTTCGGGGTTCTGACCCTGGCCGGACGGGACGCGCTCGGCAAGCTGCAACTCGCCATCCCCAACCAGGTGATCCGCAAGCTCTACGTCGAACGGCTGCAAGAACAGCTCCTGCCCGACTACACCGACCAGGAACAACGGCAGCGGGTGGTGGAACGGTTCTACGCCACCGGCGACCTGGAACCCCTGGGCGACTTCCTCGAACAGCGCTACTTCCCGGTGTTCGACAACCGGGATCTACGCTGGAGCAACGAGTTGGTGGTCAAGACCGCCTTCCTGGTCACCCTGTTCGAGGACGCCTTCTACGTCATGGACTCCGAACCGGCCCTGGGGCGGGGCTACGGCGATCTGCTGCTGCGGGTGCGGCCCGACATGCGCCAATACGCCCTGCTGGACCACCTGCTGGAATTCAAGACCCTCGGCCTCAAAGACGTCAAGCTGACCGGCGCCGAACTGGCGGCGAAATCGCGGGACGAACTACGCGCCCTGCCGGCGGTGGCGGAGCAACTTCAGGCCGCCGAACAGCAACTGGCGACCTACCGCGTGGCGTTGGAACGCCGCGAGGGCGCGACGCTGAAGCTGCGCACCCACGCGGTGGTCGCCATCGGCCTGGAACGGCTGGTGTGGTGAATCGGGTTAAGGGGACGGGTCGGTAGCCGGGTCAGGGCCGGGAGACGTGGAGGAGGGGGGTTCCGATTCCCCGACGGATTCTTCTTTCGTCGCCTGTTCGCCGTCCCGAATGGCGAGCAACAGGGTCTTGTCGTCGCCGGTCTTGGCGTTGACTCGGGGATCGTCCAGCAGCCCCGCCAACTGCTGCGCCAGATCCTCCCGCCAGCCGGGTTCGCTCTGCGCGAGGCGGGCGAACAGCGGCGCGAAGAACCGTTCGAAGCCGAGTCCGGTGCGGGCGACGATGGTGACCGGCTCCAGACCGTCGGTCAGCACGGCCAACCGGTCGATCCGTTGGTCCAGCCGGAGAAAGTGCAGGGCCTCGACCGCGTCGGCGTCGGTGATGAAGCCGGTTTCGTTGACGTACTGGCCCCGGTCGGGGGAAATAACGGGTTCGTAACGACCGTCCCGGTCGCGGAGGATGAATCCATCGCCGCGTTGCCAGAAACAGGCGGTGGTTTCGGTGACCGCCGCGCCGAGCAGGGTGCAGGCGAAATCGCGGGGGCTGGCCTCGGCTTCCGCGGCCTGCTGGCGCAGCGTTTCGACGATCCGGCCCGCCGCAGCGCGCGCGGCGGATTCGTCCAGTGCGGCCAGGGTTGGGTCGATGGCGAGCCAGCGTTCCAGTTCGGCGACGAATCGGTCGACGCAGGTCCGCGCGCCGTCCTCGGCGCGGCGGGCGCTGCCGGCGCCGTCGCTGGCGGCGAGGATCAGCGCCAGGCCCGCCGGACCGTCGACCAGGCGCGCCGCCCAAGCGTCCTGGCAAGGTTCGCCGCTTTGGACGTGCGCGCTGCCGCGCACCGCCACTCCGGTATAGCGCCAGGCGTTGGGAGTCGGCGTCACGGCTTCAGACCTCGATCCGCAACGCGTTTCGCGGGTCGGGGTTATCCTCGAACAGTTCGACGTCGGGCAAACCGTAGTCTTGAGCCATGTCTTCCTCTCCTTCGGGCCAAGTTTTTTTCATTCTAACAGCCGGTCGGGTTGTCCTTCGGTAAAATCGGGGCTGGTTTTCAACCGTTCCGCGGAGGCGGCGCTGCCGGCGGGCCGGGTGGCGTTGCTCGGGCGCATCGAGCGCGTCGACCGCGATTACTGGCTCTACCGGCAGGCGCAGGTTTTCGAGACTCTGGCCGCGCTGAGCCAGGGTTATCAGTTCGATTTGTTGTGAGGAGAGAACCGCGCATGTCTCCGGATGACTTTATCGCCAAGTGGCGAGGCGTCACGCTCACCGAGCGCGCGGCGGCGCAGG
>DAIRDI010000135.1:0-8128 GCA_036796235.1 Candidatus Competibacteraceae bacterium
GCGGGTCGACCTGCGGCAGCAACGCCTTAAGCCGGAAGTCCGACACCAGCCCCGCACGCCTGGCAACGCCGGGAGCGATCTCGAAACGGTCGATGCCGCAGCGCCCCGCGCGCAAGCCTTCGAGGAAAGAGGGTCGGTCATGACCCAACGGCGATACGACGCCAATACCCGTGATCGCGATGTTGGCGTCGGCCAGGGGCGGCAGCCGCCGCGCCGTTCGATGGCGCCCGGCCACCAGCGTCGCGTTGTTGCCGCCAAAAGCCACGGCGTTGACCAGAAAATCGCCGGGTTTGGCGGTCGTATCGCCACCGCATCCCAGCAAAGGCAAGTTGCAACCGGGCCGGAGGGCTTGGCAATCGGGATTGACGGGAACGCGCCCCGCGTTCTGGCAGACCAGGCTCGCGATCATGCCCAGCGCGGGCGAGACGCCATTGACGTGCCCGAAGTAGGACTCCGTGGACATGACGGGCGGCAAGGGTCCACCGCCGAACACCTCGTTGATTGCCAGACTTTCCGCCGCATCCTGCTCGCGATGGCCGGTGCCGCTGGCGCGAATCCAGGCGATATCGCGAGGCTCCAGCCCGGCGTTGGCCAGCGCCTTGCGCATGGCCCGGAGGAGACCTTTACCGGCCGGATCGTTGCTCATATCGTGATAGGCGTCGGCGCTGACCCCATAGGCCACCAGCTCCCCGAGAATCGCAGCATCGCGCTGGCGGGCGTGGGTTTCGGTCTCCAGAACCAGAAAGGCCGCGCCCTCGCCAAAGGTCATGCCAGGTGCGCCGCTGAAGGGCGAACAGGGGGTGGTGGCGACCAGATCGAGCGCTTCCATGCCCAAGGCGTTCAGCAGCGTCTGGATCTCGCCGCCGCCGGCCAGCATGGCGTCGGCCTTGCCGGCGCGCAGCACGTCCAGCGCGTAGCCCAAGGCGAGGGCGCCGCCGAGTGATGCGGCGCTGAAAGTGGTCTGAGGACCGTGCAAACCGTGGCGTCGGGCGATCAGGAAGGCCTGAAAATATGGGTTGTTGCGGCCCTGATATAAAGCCATCCAGCGACTGACCAGATGGGTGCGCGACCAGGGAACCGGCATGTTCTGATATTGCCCCGCGCCGCTGACGCCCACGGCGATCCCGATGCTACGGTCGCCGGTTGGATGCAGGCCAGCTTGGCGCAGGGCCTGATCTGCGGCCGCCAAGGCCATCTGGCTGGCGCGGTCGATGCGGCGCAGCCGTCCCGGCGCGACGTGGGGGTCGGGATCGAAATCCGCCGCCTCCGCCGCGTAACGCGCTTTCATGCCCGTGGTATCGAAGGCGCGCAGGGGACCGATACCGGACCGTCCGGCGAGCAGATGGTCGGCGACGGTGGCGGCGTCGCAACCGCTGGCGGACACGATGCCCATGCCGGTGATCACGACCTGCTCGCTCATCGTCAAGGCGCGCCCGCGTCCGGATGGCGCAGCGCCAGGGCCGCATTATTGCCGTGTTCCGAACCACCCAAGACCAAGGCATGGCGATAATCGCCCCGCTGGACCTGGTTGCGAACCCAGCGGAGATCCGGGTAAGGCACACCCGCCGCGAGCAGCGGGTAAGCTTCGCCGTGTTTGAGTCCCAGCAGCGCGGCGGCGACCGCGAACAGGGCGCTGCTGGCCTCGGCCAAGCCCAGATGGCCGTTGACGCAGCTCAAGGCCGGTCGATGGCCGGCCAACAATCGCGTTAGAACTCGCGCCTCGCGAGCGTCGTAATCGGTCTGACCACGACCCAGGCCGTACACCAGATCGAGGTGGGAGGCGTCGATGCCCGCTTCGTCCAGGGCCGTTCGCGCCGCTTGTTCCAAACAATGACCGCTATTTTCCAAGCCAAGATCGGGCCGCGCGTCGTTGCTCAGCCCATAACCCGCGATGACCGCGTAAGGCGTTGCGCCATCCCGCACACAGGCTGAGCGTTGCAACACCATGGCCACGGCGCCCTCGCCCAGCACCAAGCCGCCGCCCGCCGGATCGTACAGATTGGGAGTCGCCGCCTTCGTGGCCAACCGACCCAGTCGATCGAACAGACGAAAGTACAAGGGATTGATTTCGTCGGCGGCCACAACAACCACGGCGTCGCAATCCGAATTGCGCCGCAAGAATTCGAAGCCGTTGATCAGGGCGTGCAGGCCAGCGCCGATCCCGCCCAGACAGGTGGACGCCAACCCTTTGATTCTAAGAAAATTAGAAATGTTGCCGCCGATCGAACTCATCACCAGGTTGGGGAAATAAACGGCGCTGGCATGCTCCCAGTGACCGCCTTCGACGCTGGCGAGATACTTTTGGAAGCTACCGGCGGCGCCGCGAGTGACGCCGACCACCAATCCAACCTGTTCCGGATGCTGTGTTCGGAGGCCCAGGCCCGCATCTTTAAGGGCGAGGGAAGCCGCCACCGTCGCGTATTGGGTGACCGCATCAATGCGACGCAGGTTGACGCTCGGCATCAGACGGCGAGTATTAAAGTCGGTCACCAGCCCGGCATGGCTAGCGCGCAAATCCTCGGTGTCGAAGCGCCCGATGGCGCAAATTCCGGAATAACCCTGCCGCAGGCCTTCGGCGAACTCCTTCAAGTCGTGGCCCAGGGGAGAGACCACACCCAGTCCAGTAATCATGACTGCGTCGGGTCGTTCGATCGGCCTCATCGCCGCGCCCGGTTGGTAGCGCCCCCCATAAAGCACGCAATTGACGCCGCCGAAGGCGGCGGAATCCGCGAGAAACCGGTCGACTCGGGCGGCGCGCGGCTGGTTGGGCACGTAGTCCAGATCGCAGCCGGGTCGCGACGACGCAAAGTTGAGGGTGGGCGGCAGCCGGTCGTGCTCGCTGGCCGCCAGGGATGCCAGACAGCCAATGACCGATGAAGCGCCCAGGGCGTGTCCGGTAAAGGATTTGGTGGCGCTGACCGGCGGCGGCGTTTCAGTCTCGAACAACCGTTTCACCGCCAGGCTCTCGGCCACATCGTTGGCGCGGGTGCCGGTACCGTGGGCGTTGATGTAATCCACTTGGCCGATGGTGGCTCCAGCCTTGGCCAGCGCCTGCGCCATGGCGCGCCGCATGCCATCCCCACTGGGCTCGGGCGCGGTCAGATGATGGGCGTCCCAACTGGTGCCGTGGGAAAACAACTCGGCGTAAATGCGCGCTCGCCGGATCTCGGCCCGTTCCAAGCGTTCCAACACCAGGAAGCCGGCGCCCTCGCCCAGCGTGATGCCGATGGTGTCGCTGAACGGACCGCAGGGTCGATCAGCGACAGCCCCCAAGCTTTCGAAGCCGGCGTAGGTCAGTTTCGAGAAAGCGTCCGCTCCGCCGGCCACGACCACATCAACCTTGCCGGAGCGCAGCAACTCACAACCGTAGGCAATGGCGATACCACTGGAACTGCACGCCGTGGACAGGGTGATGACCGGACCCTGCACGCCGAAACAGGCCGCCAACACCGCGGTCTGATGCTGATGAGATCCGCTCTCCAGCAGACGATGCGCGTTTTCGGGATCATCGGGGTCGGCGCCGGACTCGACGAATCGATCCAACTGCGAGCGGCCGCCGTGGCTGGTGCCCAGAATTAATCCCCACCGGTCGGTGGCGACCGGTTTTGACTCGCCGGGCATCAATCCGGAATCCGCCAGAGCCTCGGCCATGGCGACCGCCGCCAATCGAGCGGTGCGATCCAAAGTTGCGCGAGTGGCGGAGTCCAAAGCATCGAAGTGCGGTATGGGACTCGGTCCGGCCACTAATCCAGCCCAGACTTTCCGACCAGGGAAAAGGTCGGAATACAGGTCAACCCCTCCCTGGCCGCTTAACAAATTCCGCGAGAAACATTCATAGTTCTCGCCGATCGCGCTGACGACGCCGAGACCCGTGATGACGATTCGCTCGCCCATCATCGGGATTCCTGTTCGATTTGGCTAAGGACGATGCTGGCATTGCTGCCATGCTCGGTGCTGCCCAGGACGAGGGTATGCCGATAATGACCGGGGCGTATTCCATCGCTCGCGAACGCCGGAGCGTCGGGCAAGGCGCCGCCCGTGGCGACCGGATAGACCTCGCCATGCTTCATTCCCAACAGAGCCGCCGCCACCGTGAACAAACCGCAACTGGCTTCGGCAAGGCCCAAATGGCCCACCACGCAGCCCAGCGGCACGGCGCGCCCCTCCAGAAGCCGTCCGAGAGCCTGTAGCTCGCGGTTGTCGTATTCAAGCTCCCCGCAGCCATGGCCGTACACGGCGTCGATGGCCCCCACATCGAGATTCGCATCCGCCAAGGCCAGTCGGGCGGCTTTTTCGAGCCAGCGCCCTTGCGGTTCGAGACCGCAGTCCGGCAAGGCATCGGCGGTCATGCCGTGGCCGGCGATTCGGGCGTAAGCGCGGGCTTCGCGAGCCTGCGCGCTGGCCTTGCGTTCCAGCACCAGGGCCACCGCGCCCTCGCCCAAAACGACCCCGCCCGCTTCTGGATCGTAGGGGCGGGGCAGACCGCCGTAAGCGCGGGTATCCGCCACCATGCCCAAGCGTTCGAACAGGCGGAAAAAGAGGGAGCCGATTTCGTCGGCGGCCACGACGACCAGGGCATCGAGTTCGTCGCTCTGGCGCAGATGCTCGCAGGCGGCCAGCAAGCCCCGCAAACCCGCCGTGCGACCGTCGACGAGGGTGAGATTGGCGCCCTTGATCCGGCAGGCCTGGGCGATTTCGCCGGACAGGGTAGAGAGCACCATGGACGGGAAATGCTTGGCGCTCATGCGCTCGATACCGTCCCGGTACAGACTTTCCAGAAACCGTTCCTGTGTGGAGACGGGGCCGCGGGTCAGGGCCACCGTCAACCCCAGCCGGGTCGGCTCGAACCAGCCGCGTGAATCGGCATCCTGGAGCGCGAGACTGGTGGCGACCACGGCGTATTGCGTGAGCCGGTCCATCCGGCGCGTATCCACCGTCGGCGCCAGTTTGCGCGGCTGAAAGCCTTTCAGCAGACCGGCGTGACGAACATTGCCATCACCGCAAGCGAAGCGGTCGATGGTATCCACGCCGCTCCGGGCGGTCCGCAGCGCGGCGGCGAAATCCTCGGAACCGAAACCCACGGGCGATAGCACGCCCATGCCCGTGATCAGAATGTCGTCCCAAGCGATTTCCGGGCGCGGTCGCGTCCGAACGCGGCCCCCGATGGCGGCGGCATTGACACCGCCGAAGGCTGCCGAGGTGGAGATAAAACTGTTGAAGCTCGCCTCCCGCGCCCGGTTCGGCACGTAATCCAGATCGCAACCGGGTCTTGGAGCCTCGAAATTCAGCGTGGGCGGGAGCAGATCGTTCAGCATCGCCGACAGCGAAACGATGAATTCCAAAATGCCCGCCGCGCCCAAGGTGTGGCCGAAAAACGACTTGCTCGAACTCACCGGCGGGATGGGTGCGTCCTTGCCGTACAGCGTGTGGATCGCCAGCGTTTCGGCGACGTCGTTATCCGGGGTGCCGGTGCCGTGGGCGTTGATGTAGCCCAGATCGTCCGGTTTAAGCCCCGCTTGGCGGAGCGCCGAAGCCATCGCCCGGCAGACTCCTTCCCCGGAAGGATGGGGAGCTGTGATGTGGTGAGCGTCGCTGCTCATGCCGCAGCCCAGCAATTCGCCATAGGCATGGCTTCGCCGTTTTTCGGCGTGTTCCAAGCGCTCCAAAACCACGCAGCCCGCGCCTTCGCCGAAGGTGACGCCGGTATGTGTACTGAACGGCGAGGTGGGTTTTTCCGCCATCGCGCCCAAGGCGTAAAAACCGGCGTAGGTATACAGAGAAAAGGCGTCCGCGCCCCCGACCAGCACGATATCGGCCTTGCCCGACTGGATCAGGGTAAAGCCGACCCCCAGCGCGGAGGTGCTGGAAGCGCAGGCCGTGGAGACGGTAACGCTGGGTCCGCGAACGCCGATGGCGCTGGCGACCGCGTCGGTTTGAAAGTAGTGCGCCGTCGCCAAAAAGCGTCGAGCCTGTCGCTCGTCATTCCAATCGCTATCGCCGCCGAGAACGGCTTGGTTGCCGCCTTGGCCGCCGGCGCAAATGCCCATCACCAATGCAACCCGGCCGGAGGCCAGCAGCTCGGCGCTCAAACCCGCGTCACCGACCGCTTGGCGGACCGCGATGATCGCGAACTGCGCGGTGCGATCCAGGTTTTCCGCCTGCTCCCTTGAAAAGAACTCGTGCGGATCGTAGTCGGCGATTTCCGCGGCGTGTCTGATCTTGAGATGTTCGGTCGGGAACGAGCGAATGACGCCGAATCCGCTTCGTCCCGCGCGAATGTTATGCAGCAGTTCGTCGGTGTTCCCCCCGATCGGACAGACCGCGCCCAAACCCGTGATGGCGACCGTTTGACGATTCGAGGCGGGCGCGGCGGACATGGCGGATACTGCGCTATGGTCTCGCACGATCAGGTCTCGTTGAAATAGCTGTCTTCCTGGGGACGAATCCGCAGGCTCTGATTGAAAATGAACGGCGCGGAAACCGTTCTAGCCTCGTGCTCGCCATTTTCGCCTCGAATCCGGTAATCCAGACCCACATAGGCGTAGTCGGTATTTAGAAATCCTAAAGCTATCCAGCGATTTGAGGTATAGGAGAAACCCACGTTAGCAATTTCGCCAATTTTGTCGTTATCGGAATAGACGCCATCACCGGCATTCAGCGTGGTTGGGTCATTTAGTCCGTCCTCAAGAACCATGCCTATCAAACGCCGTTCGACGCCGTTAACGAGTTTCTGTTCAACCGCCGCACGCCCGAGGTAGTCACCCTTGTCGCGGCCCACCATGACGCGGGTATTGAGTTCCAAGACATGCTTCGCCAAGCGTACTTCTTGATGGATGTTGGCAAAGCGATTTTCCATCCTGCACAAATCAAGGGCTTGATACCCAGCAGGCCGCAGTTCAAAACGCTGGCCCAGATCCAGTAGTTTTTGCCAAAACGGAATGACATGATTGGCGTCAACCTGCAACAAGTAGCCGTATTCGCCGGTTTTGCCGGCACGGTATAGAGTAAACGGGATACCGTCCAATCGATTGTCGGGAATGATTTCCAAATAGCGAGTGCCAATGATGCCGGCGCCCATGAACTCCTTTAGTAATTCCCACGAGTAGGGTCCGTCGAGCCCAACGAGTGACTGGGTTTCGGTTTCATCCTTGATAAAAGTATCCGGCGTTCGTTTTTCGATTACTTCCCGCAGCAAGGCGAACAGTTGTTCTGGTGCAACGCCATCGCTAAAAATTTGATAGTAATCGCCGTAATTCGCCACGAAAATTTCACAAAATAAACTCCCATCTTCATTAAGAATGTAGGAGGGCATCATGCGATTGATGGGTACTCGAACGGCATCGGCGAAACTGATCTTGTTGATCAAATCCAACGCTCCCGTCCCTTCGACCCTGAATTTTCCATAGTGGCTGTAGTCTGCGAGGGCTATTCCCTTACGTATTCGCCAATATTCATTTTCCATCGTATCGTATACTGCTGGGGTTACCAGACCGTCACGCCAGCCAGCCGTTTCGTTCTTGTCATAATAGGCGGCGATTTTGCTTAGATTACGCATGATATTTCCTGCCCTGCTCGGTGAAATCAGGCTTCGGCTTGCACAAAATCAGCCAGCGTATTGATAGTTCTCATGGACGCAATATCCCCTTCCGGCAAAATCACACCAAAGCGGGATTGTAGGCCAATGATAATATCCATGGCGTCTATCGAGTCCAGCGATAATCCACCTCCAAAAAGGAAGGTATCGTCATCAATATCGTCAATGCTGTATTCCAGCTGGAGCCGATCAATCAGTTCTTCCTTGATGCCGACCAGAACTTCCTTTCTAATTTCAATTTTTTCCTGCACATCTTGGTTCATAATTTCCCCTTCTTTTCAGTGATTCAGGTCTGCGTCAATCGTTTTCAGCAATTTTTTTTATTTTTTTTTTGAAACAAGCAAAATATAGTTCGGCTTTGTTTCAAATATGCTTCTTTAATTTGAATTTTTTTTTATTTTTATGATTGATCTAGTTGGAAATGCTGATTTTAGAGATCGTATTCCTTATAAATTCCAGCAAAAATACCTGCATATTTGTATATTTTTTGGAAAATTTACTAGGGCGAAATCTTTGAAAGCATAATTGTTTACC
>DAIRDI010000136.1:0-8110 GCA_036796235.1 Candidatus Competibacteraceae bacterium
CACCAGGGAACAACACGATATTCAGTGGGAACAACGGCAATTCCTGAATGGCGGTGGCCATGGCGTTTTACCTCGGGTCCGGTTTGTCGCCCCAGCGCGGTAGCAGCGCGTGGGGAATCTCCAACTGATCGAGAATTCTGGCCACGATGAAATCCACCAGTTCCGCCGCCGTGGTCGGCCGGTAATAGAAACCGGGATTGGTCGGGAGCAGGATCGCGCCGGCGCGAGCCAGCCGCAACATATTTTCCAGATGAATGACCGACAGCGGGGTTTCCCGCACGGCCAGAATCAGTTTGCGCCCTTCTTTAAGCGTCACGTCGGCGGCCCGTTCCAGCAGATTGTCGCTGTTGCCGTTGGCGATCGCGGCCAGCGCGCCGGTGGTGCAGGGACAGACCACCATCGCTTGGGCCAGCGCGGAGCCGCTGGCCGGTGGGGCGGTCCATTCGTCCTGCCCGAACACCCGCAACTGGTCGGGCGCGCAGCGGTAATGCTCGCTCAATACCCGCTGGATGTCGCGCGGTCGGCCGGGCAACCGCAGGTCGGTTTCCATGTGGATGACGATCTGCGCCGCTTTCGAGATCAGTAGTTGTACCGGACGGCCAGCCTCCAGCAGGCACTGCAGCAGGCGCAGACCGTAATCGACGCCGGACGCGCCGGTCAGGCCGAGGATGATGGGGCGGAGGGCGGGAGGCTCAGGCATTGTTGGCGCGCGCCCGCAGCGCGTCCAGCAACCGCTCGTGAATGCCGCCGAATCCGCCGTTGCTCATGATCAGCACCTGAGTCCCTGGTTTGACCTGTTCCTGAATGGCGGTCAGCGTTTCTTCCAGTGAGCGGCAGATTCGCCCGCGCGGACCGAGCGCCCCGACGACCGCGCCGAGATCCCAACCGAGATCGGGCGCTTGATACAGCGCCACGGCGTCGGCCTCCGCCAGCGCCGGGGCCAGACTGTCGGCGAACACGCCGAGCTTCATGGTGTTGGAACGCGGTTCCAGCACGGCGAGAATCGGCGCATCGCCGACCCGGGCGCGCAATCCGGCCAGCGTGGTCGCAATCGCGGTGGGATGGTGGGCGAAGTCGTCGTAGACCGTCACGCCGTCGACCGTGCCCCGCGCTTCCAGCCGCCGTTTCACGCCTTCGAAGCCAGACAATGCGTTGATGGCAGCGGTGATGGGGACGCCGACATGACGGGCGGCGGCCAGCGCGGCGAGGGCGTTGTGGACGTTGTGCGTTCCCAGTTGCGTCCATTCCACCCGGCCCTGCCGACTACCCTGGTAATACACAGAGAAAATGCTCCCGTCCGGCGCGATCTCCCGCGCCTCCCAGTCGCCGATCCCGAAGCGTTCCACCGGCGTCCAGCAGCCCATCGCCAGCACCTCGGCCAGATTCGCATCGGTTCCGTTGGCGACGATCAGGCCGGAACCCGGCACGGTGCGCAGCAGGTGATGAAACTGGCGCTGGATGGCGGCCAGATCGGGAAAGATGTCGGCGTGATCGAATTCCAGATTGTTCAGGATCAGCGTGCGTGGACGGTAATGGACGAACTTGGACCGCTTGTCGAAAAAAGCGGTGTCGTACTCATCGGCTTCCACCACGAAGAACGGCGCACGGCCCAACCGCGCCGAGACGCCAAAATTGGCCGGAATACCGCCGATCAGAAAGCCCGGTTCCAGGCCGGCATCCTCCAGAATCCAGGCCAGCAGACTGCTGGTCGAAGTTTTGCCATGGGTGCCGGCCACCGCCAGCACGCGCCGGTCGCGCAGCACGTAATCCGCCAGCCACGCCGGCCCGGAGGCGTAGGGCATTTCGCGATTCAGCAGCTCCTCGATGATCGGGCGACCCCGGCTCATGACGTTGCCGACGACCACCATGTCGGGCTGGAATTCGGCGAGCTGCTCGGGTTCGTAACCTTCCCGCAGCGTGATGCCGGCCTCGGCCAGTTGGGTGCTCATGGGCGGATAAACGCCGGCGTCGCAACCGGAGACGGTATGGCCCGCCGCGCGGGCCAGCAGAGCGACGCCGGCCATGAAGGTGCCGCAGATACCGAGGATGTGCAGGTGCATACAGAGAACTCTCTCTCCGCCTGTTCCGGGAGCGGATTGGGCTGGGGCTGGGTGGGGTATTGCGGGGGGTCAGCCGGCTTGCGGACCAATCCAACCCGCCAAGGTCCAGGACAGGATAGTGTAGCCGAGCGCGTACATCGCGCCCGCCCAAACCGTGGTGCCGAGGGCGTGGCGCAGAATATGGGCGATGATCGCGACGCTCCAGACCATCAGCCCCAACATCAGTAACCATGGCAAGGTAGTATCGCCGCCCGGCCCTTGACGGACGATCCAGTGCATCAACGGCAGCGCCAGCAGGCCTATCAGAGCGCCGGCGCCCGTCAGAGCGGTCAGGGTTTGCTCGAAACGGCTGGGATGCCGGCCCAGCAGCAGGATCAGGTGGAGCAACCCAGCCAGCAACACGAGATCCAGCAGAACTTGCAAGAGCGCCACCGGCGCTGGCGCTCCCAGCAGCAGTACGAGAAACCCGGATGCGCCGTAGGCCAGCAGGCAGAGTTTCAGCAAAACCGCCGAGGCTGGGATGTCCTGTGGGCCCTTGCGGAACAGGCAGATGTCCAGAAACAGGTTGAACAGGGCGTACATGGGTTCAATCGAGATAAGTGGAGACGGCTGAGTCGACCGCTGGTCGACCGATTTTCGGGAAGAAAACCTTGCGGGAATTGCGATGGCGCATGATGGCGAATGGTTGGTGATGGCTGAAGCCGCATGAATTCAAGGTAACTGCTTGCCACGACTTTAACAAGTCAGAAGGTATGGCATGTGGTTTCCACGACCCCCGCGACGGGATCGCGGGCTCCGCGCGGCTGGGGTTGGTTTTTCAACGCGTTTGGCTCATTTGACTCCGTTGCCGGTGGGACATTGCTGGTCCTCGGGAGAAGGATCCACGAGGATAAAACTGCTGAATCTCAAATTTTGATTGGACAAACAAGCAGTTACTGTAAATATAACATCATGTATTTCAAATAATTTTAATAATTCCAAAACCGAACTCTTCCTTGACAACGCCAAGTTGACCTTCCTATAGTAAGTGGCGAAAAGTGGGATAAAGTGGGGCGCGATGGCGGCCCGGTACTTGATAAGGCGCAACGAACAGTGTTCCGGGGCATCAGTCCGCTAGCGCTGGATGGCAAGGGTCGGTTGGCGATCCCGGCCAAATGCCGTCAGTCCCTGTGGGATGCCAGCGAAGGCCGGCTGGTCCTGACGATCGACCGCGACCGATGCCTGTTGCTCTACCCACTGCCGGTTTGGGAAACCGTCGAACGCCAACTGATCCAGCTTTCCAGCACCAACCAACGCGCCAGAACTCTGAAACGGCTGTTGCTGGGACACGCCGAGGAGTGTGGGCTGGATGCCAGCGGCCGAGTTCTGTTGCCGGCCCCGCTGCGGGAGTTCGCCCATCTGGAGAAACACGTGGTGCTGGTGGGGCAGGGAAACAAGTTCGAAATCTGGAACGAGCAGCACTGGTATGCCTGGCGCGACGCGCGGTTGGCCGGCGATGAGGCTGATGACGGCGAGTCCCTGCCCGGCTTGGATACGCTGGCGTTCTGAGATGACGGCTACCCTCGCGCCGCCGCATCGCCCGGTGTTGCTGGCCGAGGCGCGGGCCGCGCTGGCCGTGCGGCCGGGAGGGTGTTACGTGGATGCCACCTTCGGTCGGGGCGGTCATGCGGCGGCGCTGCTGGAGGCCTTGGGCCCAGAAGGACGGCTGCTGGCCTTGGACCGAGATCCGGAAGCGCGACGGTGGGCGGCGCTGCGGTTTGGCGGCGATGCCCGGTTCACGTTCGTTCAGGGGGCGTTCAGCCGCATGGCTGAGAGTGCCTCCATCCATGGGTTGACCGGCCATCTGGATGGAATCCTGTTCGACTTGGGGGTGTCCTCGCCGCAACTGGATGACCCGGCGCGCGGTTTCAGCTTCAGTCGGGACGGACCGCTGGACATGCGGATGGATCCGACCGCCGACGACAGCGCCGCCGTTTGGTTGAATCGGGTCGAGGAGACGGAATTGGCGCGAGTGTTGGCGGAGTTCGGTGAGGAACGGTTTCATCGGCGGGTGGCGCGAGCCATCGTCGCGGCCCGCCAGCAGGCGCCGATCACCACCACGGTGCGGTTGGCCAGCATCATCGCTGGGGCTGTACCCACCCGCGAGCCGGGCAAGCATCCCGCCACTCGCGCGTTTCAGGCTATCCGCATCGCGGTGAACGATGAGTTGGGCGAGTTGCGGGCCGTATTGCCGCAGGCGGTGCGACTGCTGGCGCCGGGTGGCCGGTTGGTGGTGATCAGCTTCCATTCGCTGGAGGATCGCGTGGTTAAACGATTCATGCGCGAGCAGGCGCGGGGCCTGGAACTGCCGCCGGATCTGCCGGTGCGAGGCGTGCCGGAGGGAAGAACCTTGCGGCTTATCGGCCGGCAAGTGCGTCCCGGCCCCGAAGAAATCGCTGCGAATCCCCGGGCGCGCAGCGCGGTGTTGCGAGTCGCGGAACGCTTGGCATGAACGGTCAGATTTTGCTGGTCGGGGTATTGGCGAGCGCCGTGCTGGCTTCTGGGGTGGGCGTGGTTCATCTCCAGCACACCAACCGAAATTTGTTTATTCAATTACAGAAATTGCAAAAAGAGCGGGACCATTTGGAGATCGACTGGGAGTTGTTGCAGTTGGAACAAAGTACGCTGATTACGGACGTCGCGGTCGAGAATGTGGCCCGGAATCGGCTGAATATGTTGATTCCCGATCCCAAAGAAGTTTTTTATATAACGCCTGAAGCAGGAGGAGGGAGGTAAGGATCATGAGGAAAGATACAGGATGAAGGATGAACAGGATTAGCGGGGGATCTAGCAATCCGAGGGCTTCAGCCTCGCGCGCGCGCCGTGCGTGGGCTTGCCTGCGGGCGATGACCCGGCGGGGGTTGGTGCTGGGACTGCTGTTGGCGGCGACGACCGGCATGGTCGCGCGCGCGACCTATTTGCAACTGGTCGATCGGGAGCGCTTGCAGCGCGAAGGCGCGGGGCGCTATCTGCGGGTGGTGGAAGTCCCAACGCATCGAGGCATGATCCTGGATCGCCACGGCGAGCCGCTGGCGGTCAGTTCGCCGGTGGATTCGATCTGGGCGCAACCGACGGAATTGGGGGCGCATCGAGACCGCTGGCCCAAGCTGGCGGCGGCGCTGGAGATGACGAACGCGGAGCTGGAGCGGAAACTGGCGGGTCGTGAAAGCCGCCAGTTCGTTTATCTGCGCCGGCACCTGGCGCCGAGCGCCGCGCAGCGGATCCTGCAACTGGGCATCCCCGGCGTGTACGCCCGGCGGGAATATCGCCGCTACTACCCGGATGCCGAGATCACCTCGCATGTGCTGGGTTTCACCGACATCGACGATATCGGCCAGGAAGGTCTGGAAAAGGCGTTTGACCGGGAATTGCGCGGTATCCCTGGTAGCAAGCGGGTGATCCAAGACCGGCTGGGCCGGGTGGTGCAGGATGTGGAAAGCCTGCGAGCACCGCAACCGGGCCGGTCCCTGACCTTGAGCATCGACCGGCGCTTGCAGTATCTGGCTTACCGCGCGCTCAAGACCGCGGTGACGCAACACCGGGCCAGCGCCGGCTCGGCGGTGATCGCGGACGTGCGGACCGGCGAGATTCTGGCCATGGTCAACCAGCCGGCGGGCAATCCCAACAACCGCGCGGAGTTGCGCGGCGAACTGCTGCGCAACCGGGCGATTACCGATATGTACGAACCCGGTTCGACGCTGAAACCCTTCCCGGTGGCTTTGGCCCTGCAAACCGGTCGGTGGGCGCCTGGCACGGTGGTGAATACCGCGCCCGGCACGCTCCGGGTGGGCCGTCATACGGTCCGTGACGTGCATAACTATAAATCGATCGATGTGACTCGGGTGATCAGCAAATCCAGTAACGTCGGCACGACCAAGATCGCGCTGTCGATGCCGGCGGAGCGCCTGTGGCAGTTGTACCGGGATCTCGGCTTCGGCGTCCCGAGCGGATTGGGACTGGGCGGCGAGCAATCGGGAATCCTGCGCCACTTCAGCAAGTGGGGTGGCGAAATCGGCCATGCCAACCACTCGTTCGGTTACGGGCTGTCCGTCAACATGGCGCAGTTGACTCAGGCATGGGCGGTATTGGCGGCGGATGGCGTCCGGCGACCGCTGACCCTGCTGAAGCGTGAAGAACCGCTCGATCCGACCGAAGAGCAGCGCGTGCTCTCGGCCAAGGCGACGCGGCAGATACGAGCGATGCTCGAAAAGGCGGTCACTCAAGAAGGTACGGGCATCAAGGCGACTGTGCCCGGTTATCGGGTGGCGGGCAAGACGGGCACGGTCCATAAGATCGTGGATGGCCGCTACACCCGCAATCGCTACTTCTCCCTGTTTGCCGGCATGGTGCCGGCCAGCGATCCGCGGTTGGTGATGGTGGTCATCATCGACGAGCCGAGGGGTGGGAGCTATTACGGCGGCACGGTGGCGGCGCCGGTGTTTGGCGCGACCATGGGTGGAGTGTTGCGGATTATGAATATCACGCCGGACGACATGCCCAGCATGAAAATCGCCGGCGCGGCCGCGCCGGCGAAGGCCAAGCCATGAACCGGGCGTCGCTGCCAACCCTGCGCGATCTGCTCGCCGATGTGGCCGTCGTACCGGCGCCGTTGGCCGACCGACCGGTTCCCGGGCTGGCGCTCGACAGCCGCGCGGTTCGGCCCGGCACGGTGTTCTTCGCGCTGCGCGGGGCAAACCGGCACGGGCTGGAATTTCTCGACGCGGTGCGGACGGCGGGCGCGCTGGCGGTGGTTTGGGAACCGCCTTACGCGGGTCCGTTGCCGCCCGAGCCAGCGTTGCCGCTATTGGCCGCGCCGGAACTGCGCCGACAACTGGGCCTCATCGCCGGTCGGTTTTACGGCGATCCGTCCCGACGGCTGCGGGTGGTGGGCATCACCGGCACCGATGGCAAGACGTCTTGCGCGCATTTCATCGCGCAAGCGTTGAGCGACGCGGATTCCGGACCGTGCGGCATTCTCGGCACGCTGGGCATGGGCGAGTACGGCCGGACCGAACCGTCGCCGCACACCACGCCGGACCCGCTGGTCGTGCAGCGCTGGCTGGCCGGGTTGGCGGCCGAAGGTCGGCGTTACGCGGCCATGGAAGCATCGTCGCACGCGCTGGACCAGGGGCGGGTGAACGGGATCGAATTCGCGGTGGCGGTGCTGACCAACCTGACCCGCGATCATCTGGATTATCACGGTACGGTGGAAGCCTACGGAGCGGCCAAGCGCCGCTTGTTTTTCGAGCATCGTCCCGGATGGGCGACGCTGAATCTGGACGACCCCTTTGGCCGGGAACTCGCCGCCGACCTGCGCGGCCGGACTCGGGTCCTCGGGTACGGTATCGGCGCACGACCCGAGCGAACGGATGCGTTTGTTTGGGGCGAGCATCTGGAATTGTCGCCCGCCGGTCTCCGAATGCGAGTCCGTTCGTCCTGGGGCGATGGCGAACTGGCGGTGGGACTGCTGGGACGGTTCAACGCCAGCAACGTTCTTGCGACCCTGGCGACCTTGCTGGCGCTGGATCTCCCCTTCGCCGAAGCGCTGAGCCGGGTGGCTCGGACCGCGACCGTGCCGGGGCGGATGGAGCGGTGGGGTGGCGGATTCGGCCAACCGCTGGCGGTGGTGGATTACGCCCACACGCCGCACGCCCTGGAGCAGGCGCTGAGCGCCCTGCGGGAACACGGCGGTCGTCGGCTGTGGTGCGTGTTCGGCTGCGGCGGGGACCGCGATCCCGGCAAGCGCCCGCTGATGGGCGCGGCGGCCGAACGATTGGCGGATCGGGTGATCGTGACCGACGACAATCCACGTACCGAAGACCCCGCACGAATTGTCGAGGCCATTCTGTCCGGGATGCGCCGACCGGGCGCGGCGACGGTGATCCACGACCGGCGGACCGCCATTCTCCAGGCGCTGGCCGAGGCCTCCCCCGAGGATCTGGTGCTGATCGCCGGCAAGGGCCACGAACAGGAGCAGATCGTGGGTACGGAACGGCGGCCGTTCAGCGACC
>DAIRDI010000137.1:0-8108 GCA_036796235.1 Candidatus Competibacteraceae bacterium
CAGCAACCCCAATTGCAGGTGCGCCACCACATACGGGGCCGGCAGCAACTCGAAGCCGAACACCCGCGCCAGCGCCGCCTGTTTCAGCCGAGCGCCGGCCAGACCGCCCAGACCCTGCTCGTCGAGCCGCGCCTTGATGTGGCGCAACACTTCGGTCAAATAGGCGCCGGTCCCGCAACACGGATCGAGCACGAACACGTCGGGATCGGCCAGCCCGTCGGCGATATCCAAGTCCTCGCGCAGCACCGCATCCACCCGCGCCACCATGTAGCGCACGATCTCCGGCGGCGTGTACCACACGCCCAGTTGCTTGCGCAGCTCCGGATCGAAGGCGTGCAGGAACGGCTCGTAGAAATACTGCACCGCGTCGCCGGCGGCGAACTGGCGGAAGAACGCCGGACGATCCACCCGATCCAGCACCCCGTTGACCCGATCCAGCACCTCGGTCAAGCCCAGCGGCAGCAACCGCGACGGCTGCGACAGTTGCTCGAACAGGGCGTGGATCATCGGCACCCGCAGCGTCCAGCTCGCCAGTTTCCAGTTGAAGGCGTCCCGCCGTTCGGGCTGCTCCTGATGCCACAGCACCCAGGCCGAGAACACCCCATAAAACAAGGTCTGAATCAGCGTGGAGCGGAAAAAGCGCTCGCCGTCCTCGGCCTCGAAATGCAGGCCCAGCGCGTTTTCCAGCGCCGCGCGCAGCGCCGCCAGCGCCGGCAAGTCCGGCTTTTCCGCCAAGCGCGCTCGCGCGTCGCGGGCATACGACGCCAGAAACCAGGCGACGTCGCGCGGGCCGTTCAGCGGCGCGGCCGAGAGCAATACCCGCGTCAGATATTCCAACAACCGTTCGCCGCGCGCCTGGGCGAAGGCGCGGGGTTGCGTCAGTTGCGACCAGAACTCCGCCGCCGAGTCGGCCAGCCGCAAGGTGTCCAGCACCGCCGGCCGCCCGGCCCGGTCTTCGCCGACCAGCAGGAAATCCCGATAGTTGGTGACCAGCACCCGCCGGTATTTTTCCCAATACTTGCCGACCTGCGCGCCGTCGGCGGTCAGCCAGCCATCCTCCGCCACGCGCTTGATCTCGACCACGCCGCGTTCCGGCAACTGGCCCGACAGCGGCTCCAGCATCCCTCTGGTCAGTTGGCTGGCGGCGAACAACCCGGCGTCCGGGTTTCCAGCGCCGGTGTTACGCAGTTGCGAGACGGCCAGCACTCGCGGTTTCAGGGTTTGCCCGATCGCGTTCAGCAGGTTGATCAACGCCGGGTAATACGAGGTTTCCTGGACGCCGCCGCCCGTGGCGCGAATCTCGGCCAGGGCGGCGAAGTAGGTTTCAGCGGGGGATTTCATCAAGGTCGGTGGATGCCGCCTTTCCAGGCGGGCGCTTCAGCCCGGTGAGACACAGCGCTAGAGGGCGCGCAAGCGACCGTCGATCGCGGCGCTGGCTGGAGCCGTGCAATCGATGACCTGAAAGCCGACCCGGCGATCGAGGGCGTCGCTGAGATCGTCCGTTCCCGTGCCGATCAGGTTTTCGCTGGAGCCTTTGCCGGTCGCGATGGTGCGCTTGCGGAGTTCGGGGGATTGGGATTCCAGACGCTGCTTGATGTACTCCGCCCGTCGCAACGACAAGCGATCGTTGAGTGGTTGCGGTCCGGTGGGGCTGGTGTGGCCAGTGATTTCGAGGCAGGCGTTGCTGTTGGCGGTGTGTATCGCCACCTGTCGCACCCATAGAGGATAGGGACCGGAGATCTGGGGGTTCGGTATGAACGCCGTTGACCCCGGTCGGAACAGGAACCGGATCGCCAGGTTCTGGTTGGTGAGACCGTGATCGACGATCTGACCGAAGGATTCGGTGGCCGCTTCGCGTTGGCCAAGCCGCCATTGGGCGAGATAAATACCGTTGTACACCCGCAACTGATCGCCTCCTGGGGTTTGTCGTGCTTCCTCATACAGCGCGAGCGCTCGCTGGTACTGGCCGGCGTTGTAGGCTTCGATGGCTTCGCCGATCAGCGCCGCGGTCCTGATCCGGTCAACGTAAACCGGGTTGATCGGATCGCCCGGCTTGGTTCCCTGACAGGTTTTGATATACCCCTCCGTGGCG
This sequence comes from Candidatus Competibacteraceae bacterium, assembly GCA_036796235.1. Classification (GTDB taxonomy): domain Bacteria; phylum Pseudomonadota; class Gammaproteobacteria; order Competibacterales; family Competibacteraceae; genus REEE01. Next base: position 2,093 of record DAIRDI010000137.1, read on the forward strand.
GGATCTCTCATCCAGACCGGGCTGTCCTGAAAGTAGCGCGTGGGGGTCGCGTCGATGCCTTGTGGCTGCGCGCGCGCGACGCCCTTGCTCACGATCGTGCCCGAGCTGAGATCGGCCAGCGCCAGACAGATGCGATAGGCTTCCCGAACGCCCTCGGTCTTACCCTCCTGATTGATGGGGGTAAAGGTGCCGACGAGCACGATGGGCGATTGGTCCACCGTGGCGGTCGAGAACGGCTGCACGTCAAACTGGGGATATTGTTCGCGCGCCAACTGCTCGATCCGGGATTGCATCGAGACCGTAGCGGCCGACTGGTCTCCCGTCATGCCGTCCACCAGCGGATCGATAACCAGGATATATCGGACTGGCGGCGCCGCCGCGGTCGATGGCAATTGCGCTTTGGCGAACAAGTCGTTGGCCGCCTTCAGAAGCGCTTCATCAAAAGGTAGTACCGGGATGGGTTGTGGAGCGGCTGGCGGAGCAGGAGCTTGCGAGGTGGAGGAGAGGGTGGAACAGGCTCCAAGCGCCGTAACGAGAGCTACAGCAGTCAAAGGACGGATCAATCGTTCCAAGAGAATTTTACTCATCATCTGCACTCCTTGGTGAGGAACGCTCGGTCCTGGTTTGAGACCGGCTCTCCAAGTGTAATACGACTCAGGATATCTCCACAGCGGCGCTCGCGATTTGCGCTGCTACCGGCCACGGGGGACCTGCGTTGAGTTTCCTGGGCCGGCGGACGACGGGGCTGTTCGGCGGCCTTGCGCCGGGCTTCTTCTTCAGCTTGACGCCGGGCTTCCTCGGCGGCCCGACGTTGCGTTTCCTCGGCGGCGGCTTTGCGTCGGGCTTCTTCTTCAGCTTGACGCCGGGCTTCTGCTTCAGCTTGACGCCGGGCTTCTGCTTCAGCTTGACGCCGGGCTTCTGCTTCGGCCTCGCGTCGGGCGTCTTCTTCGGCCTCGCGTCGGGCGTCTTCTTCGGCCTTGCGGCGAGCGATTTCCTCTGCTTGCCGGAGTCGTTGCGCCTGAATATCTCGAATATCCCGGCTCAGGTTGGGAAGCAGAGGATGGTCGGGTTGCATCTGGTTCAACCGCGCCAGAAAATCCTCGGCCTCGCTGATGTCCCCTCGTAAAAGCGCGGCGCTCGCCCAATCCGCAAAATGATTGGCTATTCGCTCCAACGCGGCTTGCACGTCAGGATTGACGGAGTCCAGTTCGAGGATCTGACTGTAGCACGCAATCGCCGCAACGCTTTCCTCGGCCGACAGGCGATCGAGCGGGAACCGCCCCGCGCAATGTTGTAGCAGTCGCGTGATGCGGTTCCTGTTTTCGAGCTCGCTGCGTACCTGATCGCGCAGCAGCAGCAGCTCCGGGTGTTCGGGAACCAGACCCAGCCCTCGATCGATCGATTTCAGGCTGTCCGCCAGCTCGCCTTGTTGTTGGTGGGCGCGGGCCTGCGCCAGAAAATGTTCGGCCTGTTGTTGCGGGCGTCGCTGGGTATCGCGCGACCCGATGTCGGTCGCGAAATCAGGTTTTAGATAAACGCCGACGACGACAACCGTGGTTAACAGTGTGATTAACAGTAATAAACCACCGATGACCAGACTGGGTTTGCGGCGAATGGAGGAATGAGGTTGTTTGGTGGTGGCTCCGGCTTTGGAAAACGGCACGGTCTGTGCCGTATCTGCCTGTGGCGGCTGAACAATAGCGCCGCTCTCGACGTGCTCGATGGCGCGAATGAGGTCCTCGGCGCTGCCGAAACGATCCGCGACTCGCTTGGCCAGCAGTTTTTCCAAAATCGGCTGCAACCGACCAAACCCTATCGGTAACGCCGGGACGGGTTCCGTACAGTGCATCAGCGCGAGGCTGACGACATCGCCTGCTTGAAAGAGCGGCTGCCCGGTGAGCATTTCGTAAAAGACGATACCGAGGCTGTACAGGTCCGAACGCGCATCGAGGGTCTGACCGGTGATTTGTTCCGGGCTCATGTAGCGCGGGCTGCCGAGCACGGTCCCCAACGCGGTCAGTTGGGTGTCTTCGGCGTTGGCGTCGGTTTTTAATATCTTGGCGACGCCGAAATCGCTTAGTACCGGGGTGTCGTCTTCGCGGAATAGAATATTTTGTGGCTTGATATCGCGGTGGATCACGCCGCGTTGGTGGGCGTAGGCCAGCGCTCCGGCGATCAGTTTGACGATCGTCAGAATGCGCTCCGGAGTGAGTCCCAGTTTGATTTTTTCCGATAGGGTTCCTCCGGGCAGGAACTCCATGGAAAAATAATAGTGGCGGCCATGCTTGTTGAAATCGTAGATGGTGATAATTTGAGGATGGCGAAATTGGGCGATGATTTGCCCTTCCTTGATAAAACGTTCCGCGAAATTATCGAAGGCCGCCAGCGCGGGTTCCGTGACCTTTAGCGCAACCTGACGGTTCAGTGGCGTTTGAATGGCAAGATAGACGGTGGCCATGCCGCCTTTGCCAAGCTCGCGCACGATCATGTAACCTGGAATTTCCATAGCCTTCGCTTTTCCGCAACGATTGCTTTAACAGCCTTGACCCCAACCCTACCCTGGTTTCGCGCCGTGTCCCCCAAGGCAGGGCTGTCGGGTTCTGCTACCGGGGCCAGGGCTTCGCCGATAACCTCGGTCACAGGTCTGTGGGGGCTCGTTCCGTGGGAACTTGCGGGCGGGCGATTCGCTGGCCACACTGTGATTCTTACATCTTAGACTAACAGCAGCGTGATGATTGCGCTGGCCGGCCGCGAGTGAGTTCCAGGTCTGGCCTCGACTGAGGCGGTGCGGGCGGCGTTCGTGAAAAGCGCCGAACTTGACAGCAATGACTTGCCCGCATATAGTCCCGCGTCTTTGCAGACCCGGACCCAAACCAGCGTAGGCCCGCTGTCCGGGTCGATCGAATTTCGCTCTCTCTGGAGTCAGGAGCAGTATGGCCACAATCAACCAGTTGGTAAGTAATCCGCGGGTCAGAATCAAGACCAAGAGCAACGTGCCGGCGTTGGAAGGCTGCCCGCAAAAGCGCGGCGTTTGCACGCGCGTCTACACCACGACGCCCAAGAAGCCCAATTCGGCGCTCCGCAAGGTGGCGCGCGTGCGCCTGACCAACGGCCAGGAAGTGACCAGCTACATCGGCGGTGAAGGCCATAACTTGCAGGAACACTCCGTGGTGCTGATCCGCGGCGGCCGCGTCAAGGATCTGCCCGGCGTGCGCTATCACATCGTGCGCGGCAGCTTGGACACCGCCGGGGTGACCAAGCGGCGCCAAGGGCGCTCCAAGTACGGCGCCAAGCGGCCCAAGTCCTGAGTTTCGCCGAGTCAGAGAGACGGTTATGCCCAGAAGAAGAGAAGTTCCCAAACGGATCATCCTCCCCGATCCCAAGCACGGCAGCGAGATGCTGGCCAAGTTTGTCAACATGGTTATGGAGCGCGGCAAGAAATCCGTCGCCGAGAAAATCGTCTACGGCGCGCTCGACGCCATGGAGGAAAAGGGCAAGAGCAATCCGGTGGAGGTGCTGGAGCAGGCCCTGGACAACGTGCGCCCGGTGGTCGAAGTGAAATCCCGCCGCGTGGGCGGCGCGACCTATCAAGTGCCGGTTGAAGTGCGCGCGGTGCGCCGCAACACCTTGGCCATGCGCTGGATCATCGACTCCGCCCGCAAGCGCGGCGAGAAGTCCATGGCCCGCCGCCTGGCCGGTGAGTTGCTGGATGCCGCCGACAGTCGTGGCGCCGCCGTCAAGAAGCGCGAAGACGTGCATCGCATGGCGGAGGCCAATAAAGCCTTCGCCCATTACCGCTGGTAAGTTTCGAGGACTGAGCCGTGGCTCGCAAAACCCCCATCGAGCGCTATCGCAATATCGGCATCATGGCTCACATTGATGCCGGTAAGACCACCGTGTCCGAGCGCATCCTGTTTTATACGGGCGTTTCCCACAAGTTGGGCGAGGTCCACGACGGCGCCGCCACCATGGATTGGATGGCGCAGGAACAGGAACGGGGGATCACCATCACTTCCGCCGCCACCACCTGCTTCTGGGCTGGCATGGCCGGCCAGTTCGACGAACACCGCATCAATGTGATCGACACCCCCGGCCACGTGGATTTCACCATTGAAGTCGAACGTTCGCTGCGGGTGCTGGATGGGGCTTGCACGGTGTTTTGCGCGGTGGGCGGCGTCGAGCCACAATCTGAAACCGTCTGGCGGCAAGCCAACAAATACGGCGTGCCGCGGTTGGCGTTCGTCAACAAGATGGACCGCGCTGGCGCCGATTTCCTGCGAGTGGTCCAGCAGGTCCGGACCCGGTTGGGCGCCACCCCGGTGCCGATCCAACTGCCCATCGGGGCCGAGGATCGGTTCAAGGGCGTCGTCGATCTGGTCAAGATGCAAGCCGTCTATTGGGATGAAGACAGCCTCGGCATGAAGTTCGAGTACGGCGATATTCCCAGCGACTTGCAAGCCGACTGCGAGGCGTGGCGCGAGAAGATGGTTGAGGCCGCCGCTGAATCGTCCGACGAATTGATGGAAAAATACCTGGAAGGTCATGCCCTCAGCGAGGAGGAGATCTACGCCGGCTTGCGCGCCCGCACCCTCAAGGGCGAGATCGTGCCCGCGTTGTGCGGCTCCGCCTTCAAGAACAAGGGCGTGCAGGCGATGTTGGATGCGGCGATCCGCTATCTGCCGTCGCCGATCGAAAAACCCCCGGTCAAAGGAGTGTTGGACGACGCCGCCGAGAGCGAGGGCGAGCGGCGGGCCGATGACGGATCGCCATTTGCGGCGCTGGCCTTCAAGATCGCCACCGACCCCTTCGTCGGCACCCTGACCTTTATTCGCTGTTACTCCGGAGTCATTAATTCCGGAGACGCGGTTTACAACCCGATCAAGAGTCGGCGGGAGCGCATCGGTCGCCTGGTGCAGATGCACGCCAACAGCCGCGAGGAAATCAAGGAAATCCGCGCTGGCGATATCGCCGCCTGCGTGGGCCTGAAGGACGTGACCACCGGCGATACGCTATGCGCCCCCGATCACGTCATCACCCTCGAGCGGATGGAATTCCCCGAACCGGTCATCTCGATTGCGGTCGAGCCCAAAACCAAGGCCGATCAGGAGAAAATGGGCATCGCCTTGGCCAAGTTGGCGCATGAAGACCCCTCGTTTCGGGTTCACACCGATCCCGAGTCCGGCCAGACCATCATTTCCGGCATGGGCGAGTTGCATCTTGAGATCATCGTCGACCGCCTGAAGCGTGAGTTCAAGGTGGACGCCAATATCGGCAAGCCGCGCGTCGCCTACCGCGAGACCGTTCGCAAGGCGGTGGAGCAGGAAGGCAAATTCGTGCGGCAATCCGGCGGGCGGGGCCAGTACGGCCACGTCTGGCTGCGCCTGGAACCCCAAAAACCGGGCGCCGGCTACGAATTCGTCAACGCCATCGTCGGGGGCGTGGTGCCCCGGGAATATGTCCCGGCGGTGGACAAGGGCGTGCAGGAACAGATGGAGAAGGGCGTGTTGGCCGGTTACCCGGTGGTGGATGTCAAGGTTACGATCTTCGACGGTTCCTACCACGAGGTGGACTCCAGCGAAATGGCCTTCAAAATCGCCGGCTCGATAGGTTTCAAGGACGGCGCGCTCAAAGCCGGCGCGGTGTTGCTGGAACCGATCATGAAAGTCGAAGTGGTGACTCCCGAGGATTATATGGGCGACGTGATGGGTGATCTCAACCGCCGCCGCGGGATCTTGCAGGGGATGGATGACTCGCCGTCGGGCAAGGTGATCCGCGCGGAAGTGCCGCTGGCCGAGATGTTCGGTTACGCCACCGACCTGCGTTCGGCCACCCAGGGGCGCGCGACCTATTCCATGGAATTCGCCAAATACAACGAAGCCCCCGCGGCGATCGCCGAGTCGGTCATCAAGAAGGCCTCCTGAAGCGTTTGTTAAATTTTGATATGGATTGGAGTCAGTACGGTGTCCAAAGAAAAGTTTGAGCGCAGCAAGCCGCACGTCAACGTGGGGACGATCGG
>DAIRDI010000138.1:0-8093 GCA_036796235.1 Candidatus Competibacteraceae bacterium
CCGATTTACCTGAGCGCAGTGTCCGTCTGGGATATCGCGATCAAACATCAACTGGGACGATTACCGCTGGCCTCGCCGCCGCACCACTATGTTCCGACCGAACGGGCCAAGCACGCCATCGCCACGCTCGACCTGAACGAGGCCACCGTAGTGGAGTTGCGGCGTTTACCGCAACATCACAACGATCCCTTCGACCGGATGCTGATCTGCCAGGCGATTGCTCACGGTCTGACCTTGCTGACCCCGGACGAGCGGATTCAGGACTATCCGGTACGAACGGTTTGGTGAGCCATCTTGGCGGTCAGGACGCCCGGCCCAGCGGTCCAACGGTCCAACGGTCCAACGGTGCGAACTCATCGCAGCCAAATCGCGAACGCTCGGTGCAGACTGCCTGTTCCAGGGCCTGCAACCATCCGATGAACAACCCGTTACAACCGCCGCATCTTGATATCGAGAATCTGAATCCGGTAGGCGATCTGGCGCGGGGTCATGCCCAGCAGTCGGGCGGCCTTGGCCTGCACCCAGCCGGCCTGCTCCAGGGCGGCGATGACCCGCTCCCGTTCGTCCAGCTCGGCGGCTTCCAGGTCGATGGGGTCTGAAGCAGGCGCTGGCATCGCGCCGCCGCCGCGCGGGCTCAGCCCGTTGACTTCGATCACATCCTGGGCGATGACCCCATTGGCGCTCATGATCGCGCTGCGCTCCAGGCAATTTTCCAGCTCGCGGACGTTGCCGGGCCAGGGGTGCCGCATCAGCAGCCGGATGGCGCCGTCGGTGATGGCCAGCACCCGCCTTTGCTGTTTGGCGATCTTGTCCACCAGAAACCGCGCCAGGTCCGGGATGTCTTCCTGGCGCTCGCGCAACGGCGGCATGAAAATCGGCATTACATTGAGCCGGTAATACAGGTCCTCGCGAAATTCGCCATTCTCGACGGCCGTTTCCAGATCGCGGTTGGTCGCGGCGATGATCCGCACGTCCACCCGCAGGGTCTGGCTGCTGCCGACCCGCTCCAGCTCGCCTTCCTGCAAGACCCGCAGCAGCTTGGCCTGAAAGGTCGGGGAAATGTCGCCGATCTCATCCAGAAACAGGGTGCCGCCGTGGGCCTGCTCGAAGCGGCCCTTGCGCTGGTTGACCGCGCCGGTGAACGCGCCCTTTTCGTGACCGAACAGCTCGGATTCCAGCAGATTGTCCGGCAGCGCCGCGCAGTTCAGTTTGAGCAGCGGCCCGGTGGCGCGCGGCGAATTGTAATGAATGGCGCAGGCGATCAGTTCCTTGCCGGTGCCCGACTCGCCGCGGATCAACACCGTGGTGTTCCATTTCGCCACCTGGCGCACCTGCTCGAACACCCGCTGCATGGCCTGGCTGTGGCCGACCATGCTGTCGAAACCGTGCTGACCGCGCACCGCCCGCCGCAGGCTGTCGCGCTCGGCAGTCAGCACCCCGCGCTCGCGCTCCACGGCCCAGGCGGTGCGCACCCCGCGGGCGATCAGGTTGGCGACCATCTCCAGAAAGCGGGCGCGTTCCGGTAGCCATTGGTCGCGGCAGGGCGGTTGCGCCGCCAGCACCCCGACGTACTGTGCGGGACCGACCCGAATCGGCACCCCGATGAAGGGCAGTTCCCGGTCGTACAGCCGCAGGCGGTTGAGAAAACGCGGTTCGTCGGCGATGCGCGGCAGCACCACCTGCTCGCCGCGCTCCAGCACCATCCCCAGCAGGCCCTCGCCCGGCAGATAGCGCACCGGTTCGCCGTCCTGCGGATTCTGGCCGTGAATGGCGCTGACCAACAGGGCGCCGCTGTCAGGGTCCACCAGCGACACCGTGCCGCGCTGCAATTCCCCGTGGTCGTGCAGCACCTGCAATACCCGATCGAGGGTTTCCCACAGCGGGCAGGGATGGCTGAGCACCTGGCTGACCCGGAACAGGGTGGCCAGTTGGATTTCCAGCAAGGCCGACCGGTCCACGGCGACGCTTCCCTCGGGCGCGATCGTCAAGAGAGATCGTCACCCTTGATGGGCAGCGACACCCGCCAGCGACAGCCCGCGGGGTGGTCGGGATCGAGGCTGATCACCCCGCGCTGCTCGTTGACGACCTCCTGCACCATCGCCAGGCCCAGACCGACGTGGGTCGTGGAACGCTTGGTGGTGAAGAACGGCTCGAAAATCCGCCAGTGCAGTTCCGGGGGGATGCCCGGTCCGGTGTCCTCGATCACCACAAACACGCTCTGCTCTTCAACCCCGGTGGCGATGCGCAGCTCGCGAGGCTGCTGGCGGTTGCTCTCCATGGCGTCCAGGGCGTTGTCGATCAGTTGCTTGAACATGCCGCGCACGCGGCTGACCCGCGCCGTGACGGCGGGCAGCATCGGCGCTGGTTTCCAGTCCACGATCATGCCGCCGGCCAGCAGGCGGTGCTTGCACAGTTCCAGCGCCTCGCGCAGCAATTGGTTGATATTGACCGGGGCCGCGGCTTCCGGAGGCATCTGCGGAACCAGATCCCGCAACCGCTCCAGCGCCGCCTGGCCGGTGGTCGTCGCCTGACGCAGGGCATGGCGCAAAGCGGGATCGGCCTGCGCGCCGCGCCGCTCCAGCAACTCATGGGCGGCGGTGATCAGATTCAGCGGTCCCTGCATCTGGAAAATCGCCGCCTGCAGGGCCTCGCGCATGCTGCGCACCCGCTCCTGTTCGGCCAGCAGGGCGCGCATGGCGTTCATCCCCACCGCTTCCTGCTGGCGCTTGAGGGCGGTGATTTCGTTAGCCATCAGCAGCAGATAGGTCTGCCGCACCGGCTTGAAGAAACTGGCGGCGCTGCTGTCCCGTTCGCGGAACCAGACCCCGGAACAGGAAAACCAGCGCGGCTGACCCTTGCCGCCCGGATCGAAGCTGACTTCCTTGTCGCGGAAGCCATGCTCCTCGTGGCCGCCCCAGGGGAAGCTCTCGCCCAGGGTCTCGCGCAGGGCGCGGAGAAACTCCGCCGCCGGCTCCCGCACTCGCAGGTCGCCGACCAACTTTTTGTACTCGTGGTTGTCGAGAATCACCCGGCCGTTTTCGTCGAGCAGGGCGATGATGGCCGGGGCGGCGTCCACCATCGATTCGATCAGCGCCTTCTGATAGTGCACCTGTTGTTCGAGATGGTGCATGGCGGTCACGTCGCGATGGATGCCGAGAAAATAGGCGGTCTCCGTCCGCTCGTCCCGCACCGGGATCACGGTGAGTTCCGCCAGATAGACCATCTCCCGCCGGCGGCGGTTGACCAGCAGCCCGGTCCAGGGGTGGCCATGCTTGATCTGCCGCCACATCTGTTCGTAGACCTTGGCCGGCGTACAGCGATCCGACAGCATGGCGGTGTTTCTGCCGATGACTTCGTTGGCGGGATAACCCGTCACGTCGGTGAAAGCCTGGTTGACGTACAGAATGTTGGCGGCGGTATCGGTCAGGCAGACCGCGGTGGTCAGTTGCTCCACCACCTTGGCGAACAGCCAGGGCGGCAGGGCGTCGGTGGCGGAGGGCTCCGGTTTGGCGCTGGTTTTGGCGGTGGAGTAACCGACTGTCTTGTGATCGTTATGGGCCATGGGCGTGCTCGGCGTTGCGCGACAGTGGATGGAAGGATATGGGGCGGCATGCAAAATTCGTGACTTTACCTGGAACCCCCTCTGACAACCCCCTCTTTGGAAAAGAGAGGTAGGGGGATTTCTGGGTTTGGCCCGGCCCAGTGGTTTTAAATCCCTCCAACCCCTTTGGCAATGGAGGGAGCGGCCAGTGGCGAAGCGTGCGGCATTCACCACAACCGACCGTCCCCGCCCTGGCGAAATGTCGCAAACCCTACAAGCCCTTCCCGCTCCGTTTCCGACCCGGTTCGATAACTGATTGATTGCTGTCGAGTTGAAGCCACGGAGAGCATTGGCACGATAGATGCCGAGCGTGAGACGGAACATGGAGACTGTCATGCACGAATACTTGCTCATCCTGCTGGGCGCGACGTTGGTCAACAACGTGGTGCTGATTCGATTTCTAGGACTTTGCCCGTTCATGGGCGTTTCCAACAAGATCGATTCCGCGCTGGGCATGGGCATGGCGACCACCTTCGTGTTGACGCTCGCGGTTTCGGCCAGTTGGTTGCTGGAGCATTACGTGCTGATACCGCTGGACATCCAGTTCATGCGCATTCTGGCGTTCATTCTGGTGATCGCCGCTCTGGTGCAGTTCACCGAAATGTTCATCCGCAAGGCCAGCCCGACACTCTATCAGGTCTTGGGCATCTTTCTGCCGTTGATCACCACCAACTGCGCGGTGTTCGGCATCGCGCTGCTCAACGTGCAGCAGCAATACGGGTTCATCGACAGCTTGCTATACGGCATCGGCTCCGCGCTGGGTTTTACCCTGGTGATGGTGCTGTTCGCCGGTTTGCGGGAGCGGCTGGCGCTGGCCAGCGTGCCGGCGGCCTTCGCCGGCGCGCCGATCGCTTTTATCGTCGCCGGCCTGCTGGCCATGGCGTTTATGGGTTTCGCGGGTTTGCCGGTCCGGTAACGAGTCCGGCGGCGCACTATTGGGAGACAGCACATGATTTTCGCCGTTTTGGTTTTGACCGCATTGGGTTCGGCCCTGGGACTGCTGCTGAGTTTGGCGTCCCGTTTTCTCCGCGTGCCGGGCAACGCCCTGCGCGAGGAAGTGTTGGAACTACTGCCAGGCGTGAATTGCGGGCAATGTGGCTATCCGGGCTGCGGCGGCGCGGCGGACGCGCTGGTGGACGGCAAGGCGCCGCTGGCGCTGTGCCCGCCGGGCGGCGCGCTCCTGATCCGGACGCTGGCGGCGAAGCTGGGGCGCGCGCCGGAAGGCGGCGACGCAGGTCCGCCGCTGCTGGCCACCATCGACGAGAGCCGCTGCATCGGCTGCGCGCATTGCGGCAAGCTGTGTCCCACCGACGCCATCATCGGCGCGCCCAAGCAGATTCACGCCGTGTTTCAAGAGGCCTGCATGGGCTGCGGCGCATGCGTCGCGGTCTGCCCGACCGAATGCCTGCAAATGCAGCCGCAGACCCCCACGTTGACGACCTGGTACTGGCCGAAGCCGGTGCTGCAAGGAGCGTGAGCGATGCGCCTTCACCAATTCCGGGGCGGCGTGCATCCGCCCGGCCGCAAGCAATTCAGCGCCGACCAGCCGATTCAGTCCCTGCCCCTGCCAGAGCGCCTGTACCTGCCCTTGCAGCAACACGCCGGGGGACCCGCGCAGCCCGTGGTGAGCGTGGGCCAGAAGGTCGCCAAGGGCGAACTGCTGGCGCGCGCCCAGAGCGCGATTTCCGCGCCGCTGCACGCGCCCAGCTCCGGGATCGTCGTCGATATCGGCCAGTTCACGGCGCCGCATGTCTCCGGCCTGCCGATTCCCACCCTGGTGCTCGACACCGACGGTGAGGACCGCTGGCCGGAGCGCGCGCCGCCTCCCGATCCGTTCGGCCTCGATCCGGAGGACGTCGCCACCCGCATCGGGGACGCCGGCATCGTCGGCATGGGCGGGGCCAGTTTTCCGGCGGCGGTCAAGCTGAGCAAGGCGCGTCAGGCCGGGGTGCATACTCTGGTGGTCAACGGCTCGGAATGCGAGCCCTACGTGACCTGCGACGACCGATTGATGCGCGAGCGGGCGGCGGAAATCGTGGACGGGGCCGCGATCATGTTGCATGCCTTGCAAGCGTCGCGCGCCCTGGTCGCGGTCGAGGACAACAAGCCGGAAGCCATTCAGGCGCTGCGGGAGGCCTGCGCGCACGATGCCCGCTTTCAGGTGTTGAGCCTGCCGACCCGCTATCCGACCGGTTCGGCCAAGCATTTGATTCAGTTGCTCACGGGTCTGGAATGTCCGGCGGGCGAGCCCGGCACCGAAGTGACCGGTGTGTTGGTGCATAACGTCGGCACCGCCTACGCGGTGTACCGGGCGCTGCGTCACGGTCAGCCGTTGATCTCGCGCATCGTCACGGTCAGCGGCGGGGCGGTGGCGGAACCGCGCAATCTGGAAGTACCGCTCGGCGCGCTGGCCGCCGACTTGCTGGCTTACTGCGGCGGTGTCAGCGCCGATCTGAGCCGGGTGCTGCTGGGCGGACCGATGATGGGCCAACCGCTGCCCAGCCTCCAGACGCCGATCGTCAAGGGTTCCAACGGTATTCTGGCCCTGACCGCCGCCGAACTCGGTCCGGAGGAACTCCCGGCGCCCTGCGTGCGCTGCGGCCGGTGCGTCGAAGCATGTCCGATGGGGCTGTTGCCGGTGGAAATGGCCAAGCGCGTCCAGCACGACGACTGGACGGGAACGCTGGCGTTCGGTCTGAACGATTGCATGGCCTGCGGCTCCTGCGCCTATGCCTGTCCGTCGCGCGTGCCGCTGTTGCAGAGCTTCGCCCATGCGCGTGGGGCCGTGGCCGAACAGCGGCGGGCCGAGCAAAAGGCCCAGTACACCCGCCAGCTCATGGAGCAGCGGCAGGCCCGGCTGGCGCGCCAGGAACAGGCCAAGGCGGACGCGGCGGCCCAGCGCCTGGCGGAGAAGCAACGGCGGGCCGCGACCGTGGCGGAGGATGATGACGAATGAGCGCCAACCTGCTGCTGGCCGGCGCGCCGCACGCTCACGGCGGCGCCAGCATCCAGCAGTTGATGGGAACGGTATTGCTGGCGCTCGCGCCGGCGACCCTGTACGGCGTTTTTCTGTTCGGCTGGCCGGCGCTGAATCTCCTGCTGGTGATCGTGCTGACCTGCCTGGTGGGCGAGGCGCTCTGTCTGTGGTTGGCCGGCCGGCCGTTGCGGCCGGCGCTGCTGGACGGTTCCACGTTGCTGACCGGGGTGTTGCTGGCGCTGTCGCTGCCGCCTTGGGCGCCGTGGTGGATCGGCGTGATCGGCGGCGCGTTCGCCGTGGTGGTCGGCAAGCACATCTTCGGCGGCGTCGGCCAGAACCTGTTCAATCCGGCGATGCTGGCGCGGGTCATGCTGCTGGTGTCGTTCCCGGTGGAGATGACCACCTGGTTGGAGCCGCGTCCCTGGTTTTCGGGGACGACCCCCTCGTTGTTGGAGGGGTTGCACATCACGTTCGGCGGCGGGCTGCCGATGGCCGACGGGATGACCGGCGCCACCCTCCTGGGCCACATTCGCACTAGTTTGGCCTTGTCCCAACCGCTCGGCGAGATTCTGCCAGGGCATTACCAGCCCGGCCTGGCCGCGCTGGGTTGGACCGGGGGCAGTCTGGGCGAAACCTCGGCGCTGTTGCTGCTGCTCGGCGGATTGTGGTTGCTGTGGAAGAAGGCGATCACCTGGACGATTCCAGCGGCGATGCTCGGCGCGGTGCTGGTGTTGGCCAGCGTCTTCCACTGGCTCGATCCCGAGCGCTTCGTCGATCCACTGCTGCATCTGGTATCGGGCAGCTTGCTCATGGGGGCGTTTTTCATCGCCACCGATCCGGTGACTTCGCCGCTGAGTCGCTTGGGGCAGATCGTGTTCGGCGCGGGGTGCGGCGCGCTGGTCTACGTCATCCGTACCTGGGGGGGGTATCCCGAAGGCGTGGCGTTCGCGGTGGTGCTGATGAACGCGGCGACACCGCTGATCGATCATTATCTCCGCCCGCGCGTGTACGGACGAACCTGGCTGGGCCAGCCGAAGCCGGTTTCCGAGCGCGCCCGACGCGCGGCCGCGGGGCGGGATTCGAGGAGTGGGCCCACATGATCGGGGAGCGCCTGACGCCGGAAACCCGGCAAACCGTGGGTTATCACGTGGCGCTGTTGGGCGGGGTCGCGCTGCTGGTCAGCGCCGTCATCGGCATTGCGGATGCGTTGACCCGCGCCGACATCGCGCAGCGGCAGTTGGAAGATTTGCAAACGACCTTGCAGCAGGTGGTGCCGGCCAAATATTACGACAACGACCTGGTGCGCGATGTGGTGGTCGTCCAGGATGGCGGACGGGCGCTGCGCGTCTACCGGGCGCGGCGTGACGGCGAGGTGCGGGCGGTGAGCTTTCAGGTCAGCGCGCCGGGGTATGGCAACACCGCGATGCTGATCGTTCTGGGTATCGATCGCGCCGGGACCCTGCTGGGGGTCCGGGTGGTCAGTCATTCCGAAACGCCGGGGCTGGGCGACAAGAT
>DAIRDI010000139.1:0-8007 GCA_036796235.1 Candidatus Competibacteraceae bacterium
GTTGATCAGGGCGAAGAACGGGTCGAGTTTGCCGCCCTCAATCAGCCGTTGGAACGCCGTCGCCATGTCGGTGACGCCGCCCGCCGCGCCCGCCGAGGCGATCCGCAGATTGTCGCCGATGGTCTGCGCCAGTTGCCGGACCGCTTCCGTAGTTCGGCCGAACTTGACCTGGGCGGTTGCCAATGCCACATTGACTTGATACTCAACGCTGCCGGTGGCTTTTTCGGTGGCCAGCCCCACCAGGCCTTGCGCCTTGGCCCAGCCGTCCAACAGCGGGATAAATCGCTTGGCTTGTTCTAGTCCGACGATGGCCGCCGCGTTGTTAAACTTCTGTTCGTCGGTCAGCTTGTTCCAAGAGGGGATAATCGCCTCCAGGATGGTCTTGACGCTGCCGATGGGCTTGCCGGTGGCGTCGAACGTCACCCCCAGCTCTTTCATCACTTCTGCGGCTTGTCCGGTCGGCCCGATCAGTCGGGCGAACGACACGCCCAGGCCGTTGGCGGCTTCCGCGCCGGAGTTACCCACGCCGATTACCACCGCCAGAGACGCGGCGACTTCCTCAAACGACAGCCCGGTCAATTTCGCGACGGGCGCGATATCGCGAAATCCGGTTGCGAGTTCCCGGAAAGAACTTTCAGAGTTGTCGGCAATGAAGTTCAGGATGTCGCCGATGCGGGTCGCGGCGGCGGTGGTCTGATCGGCGGGAATCTGGAAGCCGGCCAGCGAGGCCTTGAGGATTTCGGTCGCTTCCGCCGCCGATACGCCGCCGGCCAACATCAGGTCCAGAGATTGTTTGACCAGCTGGACGCTGGTTTCAATCTCGTTCCCAGAGCGGCGGAAGTCAGCGGCGCTCAGTACCAGTTCGTTGGCGTTAACGCCGTATTGCAGCGCCAATTCCTTCAACCGGTCGGCGTATTGACTGGCCTCGCCCTCGCCGCTGCTCAAGACCTTTTGCAGGTCGGCCAGGGCGGTTTCAAACTTGGCCGATTCCCGGACGCTGAGCACGCCGATGGTGGCCGCCGCGCCCAACAGCACCGCATCCAGCTTGAGGATTTTATCGGCCAGATCGGCGAACGGCGCGGCCAGCTTGGAAGCCTTGCCGTCCAACTCTTGCAGCGCCGAGCCTACTTTTTTGGTCGTGTCGCTGGCTTGATCCACGCCCTCGAAAACGAGCTGAACGACTTGCTGGAGAGTGGCCACTTATCGCTGCTCCTGTCGCGCGTTTTTATCGGCGTAGTATTGACCCCACAGGGCGCGCTCTGCCGGCGTCATGTACGGTGGGAACAGGTCGCGGCGCACTTGAAAAAGGAACTGGCCCCGCTGCTCGCACAGCATCATGTCGATGTAGAGGTCGGGGTCTCGGTAGAGCCGCCCGCTTTTCCCAAGTCTGGCCCTTGGGAAATCAGAATCAGTATCTCATTATGCAGTTGGCCGGCGGTGGTCGGATAGAACGCGATCAGCCGCAGCACCGCTTCCCGGTCCAGCTTCGGTTCCACCACCCCGGCCAGCAGATGTTCGATGCGCCGGCGCATGTCCTCGGGAACGTCCTCCGACCCGATCAGGTCTTTAAACGCCTCCGCGAATTTGTCGGCTTGGGCGGCGCTGGAAATGGCTTGCACCGCGGCGACCATCTTCTGATCCCGGGCGGCGGCGTCGGCGGCCCGGAAAATCTCTTCCCCGGACAGCGCCCGCACGACGAACGCCGGTTCCACGCCCTCCGGGAAGAACCCGGCGAGGTCGGGAACCGGCACGGCCTTTTCCCGCAGCGAAATCGCCGCGTTCAGGAACCGCTGAAGGTCGAAGGTCATGATGCGAAGTTCACGCTGGCTTGATTGGGGGAAATCGTAAACGTGGCCTCGGCCCAGCCGCCGACCGGGAAGGTTCGGCTTACGCCCAGAACCCCCTGGGTGATGATGTAGGGCGCGCGGTTCTTGTCTACTTTGTACCTAAACAGCAGGTTTTTCCCAACTTGAGCCAGGATCGCATCCGTCGTGCCGTCCGCCAGTTTTGAGACGAACGACGCCTGATTCAAGCTACTGGTCACCGAGCCGAGGTTGACGTTGTCGTACAGCGCTTCGGAGGACGTGCTGTTAGTGGTTTCAGCAGGTATGAAATCACGGGTCCGGGGCTGTATTGTAAAGAGCGGCGTCGCGTAGCGGGCGTGAACCAACTTGCCGGCCGTCGAGGCCGCGCCCGCCGTCGCGCCGTGAATCAGCGGCATGGCGTCCGAAAATTCCACCGTGCCCCGGATCGTGTCGGTCTGCCAGACCGGGAAATCGTAGCGTTCCTGGTGGGTGCCCGGAACGGCGAAGATTTCGCTGGCCAGCACCACGCCAGCCGTATGGCTGGTGAACCGAACCTGGGCGATTTCCACGCTGGCCAGGGGGATGCTGGGCGGCCCGCCCGCAGCGCCTCGGGTCGCTGAAAATGCGGTAGACCCAGTACCCACAACGACCGCAATCGCGCCGCTGGTGTTGACGGTGATGGAGTTGATGAGGAAAGCCGTCGACGCGGCGGCCCCGCGCGTGCAGGCGGTATTCAGCGCTTGGCCAACCGACAAAATCCCGGTCGTGGCGTCAGCGCCGGTCGCGGCGGGCATCATCGCGGTCAGCGCGGCGACGTCCACGTTGTTGTTGCCGGCGGCGGCGGCGGGCGTCACTTCCCCGCCGTTGACCAGGCCGTAGGGGGCCACGACATAGGGTTCCACGCCGACCGTAACGACTTGCGCCGACCAGGGCTTGGCGGCGGCGGTAAAGACCTTGCGCGCGCCGTTGGGGGTCAGGGCGGCAAACGCCACCGGCGTCGCGGCGGCTTCGTATTCCACTTGTTGTGCGGTTTGAGCGGTCATACTAAATACTCCAGTTAGGGGGGTAATTATGGGGGCGGGGGCAGATATGGATCGCCGACCGGGGTGTTGTAGGTGATTTCAAAGGTGACATAAGCGCCCACATAGCGGGTCGGGTCTTCCAGCAGCAGCGGCCCGCCCCCGGTGTAGACGATGTCGTCGCACAAGCCGCTCAGAGTCCGATCCGTGCCGTTGGCGGCGGCGCGCAAGGCGGCCAACAGCCGGTTGGCGGCGATGGCGCGAGTTTCGGTCACCGCATCCCCGCCCGTGCCGATAACGGTGATGGTATGGACGGATTCAACCCGCACGGTCAGCACGCACCGCTCGTAGTCATAATCAACCAGGCTGCTGGTCTCGCCCTGATCGTCCAGGTACACGCCCAGCGCTTCGCCCATGTCGGTGCGGGCCGGCTCCCGGTCGGCGCTCAGGCGGGCGGCCAGGGCGGCGAGGATGGCTTCGCGGCGGCTAAGGCTCATTGGGGACCGGCCTCCGCCGCACGATGTCAGCCAGGAAATCGTTGAAGCGTTGCGCCAGTTGTTCGCCGGTCACGCCCATTTCGGATTCGTTGTAGACCGCCTTGCGCAGCGACGCGGCCGACGGTCCCAGGGCGATGCCCAGTTTGATGCCTTTCAGCCGGGTGGTCAGCGGCGCTTTGTAAGTGCCAAACGGATTGACGAACCCCGCCGCGATCTTGGTCCCAGTCCCCGGCCAGCGAACGATGATTCGATAGCGGGTCGGGTGGCGCCCGGTCGGCTGACTTTTCCACCCCACGTAAGCCGGAACCGGAATCCCGAACGGGCTGGCTTTGATGATGGCGATCAGTTCGCGATTGGCGCGGCTGATGGGCAGGCGGTCGTTCAACACCTTCCGTTGGATGCCGGTTCCGGCCATCAGCGGTTCCACGATATCAACCTTGCGGGTCGCGGTGGCCTGGCGATTCAGCGAGGTCCGAGCAGCCTTGCGCACCTCGGCGGGCAGCGCCCCCAACATTTCCACGATGGGTTCGATCCCTTCAACCCGGACCCGACTGACCGTCATGTCCGCCCCCAATAGGCGCGCACCGCGCCGTCGTCGCCCTGTTCGATCAAGCCGAGCAGGGTGTAGGTGGTGGCGTTGATCGTCACCGTCGCCTCGGGCGCGGCGCGGCCGGTCTCGAAGATCGGCAGTTCGATGCGCAGCCGGTAATCGATGCGCTGGCTGGTCTGGGCGATGTAGGGCGTATCGTGCATCAGGTACGCCCGGGTCGCCACGGCGGTTCCGCCGCCCGCCGGGGTGTAGGTGGCGGCGTGCCCGATCAGTTCGTGGCAACTGGCCACCAGTTCCGAGTTCTTGCCGTTCGGGTCGCGCAGCGCAAACACATGCGCCAGGCGGCCATCCCAGGTCACGTAGTCGCCGGATTGAAGGTCGGTGCGATGGCGCAGCCGCATTTCCAACGGGACCGGATTGCGCAGCCCGCGCGGAGCCGCCGCAATCTGAAACCCGGCCGCTCCTTCATCCGGCTTCGCCCGCCAGGACGCCCACGCCTCGGCCAGTTCGGCCGGGACCAGCGTGTCCGGCGGCAGCCGCCAGAGCGTGACGCGGCGGTTGAGCTTGCCGGCCCGAATCATCCGTTGACTCCCGAGCGCCAGGCGTAATCCGAGACCTGGTAGACCGCGATCAGGTTATCGACGAAGCGATAGCGCGTGATTTCCACCGGGCCGCTCGCCTCCCGCTGCTCGAACAGTTCGCCGACCTTGGTGATGAGCCAATGCTTGATGCCGGCCGGCACGGCGGCGGCGGTCAGCCAGGACGCCGTTTCAAAAGTCACCCGTACCGAGTCCGGATCGCAAATAGGGGTCGGCCAAGATTCGCCGTAAGCCGGGCGAACGATGGACGGTACGCCAGGCGACAGAGAGACCGTAGCGGCGCTCAGGTCGGTCCAGGTGCTGCCGGCGACCGCCCGATAGGCGACCGTGACCGTTCTGGCGATGGGCCAGGGCAAAAGAATTTCGCGCGGGAACCCATCCAGGGTCATCTGCCAGGTCTGCGGCAAAATCGCCCGGTGCATCTGGTTTTCCGCCAGTTCGACGGTGGCGGCGATAGCCGACGCCAGAAAATCATCCTCATCATCGCCATCGATCCGCAGCCCGGCTTTGACTTCGTCGATGTCAATCGGCAGGGCCGTAGGGGCGATGGTGCGAATCAGGCTAGCCATAGGGGTAAGTGTCTAGGTCGCTCAGCGGCCGGGCGAAAAACGCCGTGCCCGGCGCGGTAGCGGCAGTCAGGCGAAAGGCTTGCGCGGGACCGTTCATCAGCGAGGTATCGGCGGCGCTCACCACGCCCGCCGTGCCTTTATCCCAGGGCGCCCAGTCGTCATCGACGTGGGTACGCGATTCGACCAGCAGCGTTCCGCCCGCGCCCGGCTTGGCGGTGACGGTGATCGGCCCCACGCACAGCACGTCGTAGGGCAGCCCGAAATCCGCGCCGGTGACGATGACCGGCGCGGCGGTGGGTACGGCGACCTTGATGCTGAGCATCGCCATGGGCCGTTACTTGAGGGTCTCGACCACGGCGGCCGGCTGCGTGGCCGGGCCGTACTTCGGCGTCCCTAGCACCAGGATATGGATCGCGCCCGCTGTCCCGCTTCCGGTCAACTGCCCGCGCACGTGGCTCTTACCGGCCGCGATCAGGTCTTCCGACTGCACGTCGATGACAAACTGCTTGCCGTCGTTGTTGGTCGCGTGCCCGGCACGTTGGGTGATGGTCTTGCTGGCGATCAGCGCGACGTTGGAAGTCCCGTCGCTGTCGCAGGTCGCCACGCCACCGTTAATGGTCGAGGTGTCGGCGAAGTCGTTGGTGGAAATGACGAACAGCAGCCGGTCGTAGTTGGCCAGCGCCACGGCGGCGGTAGCCTGAGTGTTGGCGGCCAAGGTGGCGAACGTGGATCTAATCACCACCAGGCCTTCAGCCAGGGAAGTATTCGGAAACATGGGTTTGATTCCTTATCGTGCTTGCGGCGAATTAAGAGCGGTTCTGCAGGGTGACGAAATGCGACAGGGTGTTGGCGCCCTTGGCGCGGGTGATCGGCGCGGACAACCACGGCTGGCCGCCTACCCGGAAAGTCCAACGGTAGGCGGTCATGCCCTGGTCGAACCACAAGTGCATCGAGATCGCTTCTTTTACGCCGCCGACTTTATAGGGAGCGAAGAAGCCGGGCAGGTAGGCCAGGATGATGTCGCCCAGTTGGCCGAAGGTGTTGCAGGCTTCGCTGGCGATGATCGGGCGGCCCATCAGCGTGCCGTTGGTCGGGTCGAAGCGCAGCCCGCCTTCGGGGACTAGACCGGAGACGCCGGAGGCGATTTCCGCGCCAGTGGCCTTGGTCTGAAAGGTCAGGTTGATGTTGAGCAGGTGCGGTTCGATGTCCTGATTGATCAACCATACCGCGTTGCGCCGCACGGCATCCGGCATCCGAGAATACATTTTCAGGAGGTTCTGCGCGACGATGGTTCCATTGCCCTGCGAAGCTTCCTTGCTGACGGTCACCAGGGCCGGGCTGTTCATGATGCCGAGCATCTGCCCCTGGGCGCCAGTGCCGTTGATGATTTCGTCGTTGACCTTGAAATTGATCTTTTCGCCGGCCTTGCGCTCAAGGAAGCGGGACAGCAGCGGCGCGTCTTCCAGCAACTGATCGGTCACCGGGACCAAGGCGTACAGCTCTTCGACCCGGACGGTAATTTCCTTCAGGTTCGGCCTGGACTGCGTCATGGCGCCCGCTTCGGCGCGGCGGTAGACCCGCACGCCCCCGCTAGTACCCCAGGCGGTGTCTTCGTCGGTCGGCACGATGACCATGTTCGAGGTGGTGGGGATCGCATCGCAGCGGCCCAACAGGGTATCCTCGGCGGTCACCAGGGATTGGATGCTCTGGCGGAACTCGGGCGGCACGGCGAAACCGCCTTCGCTGCCCACGCCTTCATTCCCGTAAGTGCTCAGGGCGGCGGCGCGCAGTTCGGTGCTCTGCGGGTCGGCCTTCACTTTCAGGGCGAAATCGCCGAGGTTATGGAAACCCCACTTGGGATCGCGGGCCATGCGCGGCTCGCCGGCGGTGATGCGCGCGCCGTCGCGAACCGGCATCCCGGTCGGTTCGGCCTTGCGCCCTTGGCTGGTCTTCAGACCGTTTTCCAAATTGCTCAGGGTTTCCAGCCGGCGCAGGCGGATATCCAGATTGGTCGCTTCGGCGACCAGCGTGTCCAGCTCCTCGCTTTCCCCGTCGCTAAGGTCGCGGTCTTGCGCGCGGGCCATTTCTTCGATGTCGTGGCACTTGTTGACGATCTCAAGTTGCCGGGCTTTCAGCTCTTCAAGGTTCATAACGGTTCTCCAAGTAAAAAATCAGACGGCCAGCCGGAACACTTGCCCGGCTTTGATGCGGTACGCCTCCAGGCGCGGTTTCTGACGCGCGCTGGCGAACCAGGCGGGCAGGTTGCGGAACCCACAACGGGCCAGGGTTTCGCGGTCCCAGCGGGCTTCCAATGCCGGCGCGGTGGTGATGTCGGTCACCAGGCCGGCCTGGAGCGCCTCGGTGGCGCTGAACCAGGTCTCGGCGCGCATCCAATCCGAAACCTTGTCTTCGGCCTGTTGGGTGCGGTTGCGATAGATGTTGACGAGGTTTTCGCGCGCCTTGTCGATGAGGTCGGCTTGCTTGCGCAGTTCGGACGCGGTGCCAAACGTCCCGCCCTGCGGTTCGTGGATCATCATCAGGGCGTTGTCGGCCATGCGAATCTCCGAGCCGGCCATGGCGATGATGCTGGCGATCGAGGCGGCCAGCGCATCGACGTGGACGATGATTCGCGCCGGGTTGCGGGTCAGGGCGTTGTAGATGTTCGTGCCCTCCCAGACGTTGCCGCCGGGCGAATCGATGCGAACGTGAATTTCCTTTTTCTTGCCCAGGGCGTTCAGATCTTTGACGGTCTGGTCGGCGCGGATGCCCTCGCCCATCCAATCGGCCCCGATGGGACCGTACAGGTACAGCTCGGGGGCAGCGCTGCCCGCGTTCTCAATCCGGTACTGATTTTGGCTCATTGATCTGGTCTCCTACCTGCAACACGATGTCCGGCGACTGCGGCGCTTGTAGATGAATTTCCGGGTAGACCCGCACCTCGGGCGCGGCGGCCGGCGCTTGATGGATG
>DAIRDI010000140.1:0-1678 GCA_036796235.1 Candidatus Competibacteraceae bacterium
CCCGGACCCGATCATCCCAGCGCTTGTCAACCCTCTACATAGCGCGATTGCCCTGGGCTCGCAAGCTGCTTGATTGCATATCTCGAGCAAGGTGCTATCATCGCTCCGTGAACAGCACGCAGCGCAAGACCCTAGAGAAGGTACTCACAGACCCAGTCAACGGGAACATTGAGTGGACTCGCATTGAGTCCATGCTCAAGGCGGCTGGGTGCAAAGTGATTGAAGGCGCAGGTTCGTCCGTCACGTTCGAGTACTCGGGCCGGAAGATGACCGTTCATCGTCCACACCCTGGCAAGGAAGCACTGCGCTATCGCGTCTTGGCCGTTCGAGAGTTCATCGAGACGATGGGGATCAGACCATGATCAATTCCATGACATACAAGGGCTACACCGCAAGCATGGTTTTCGATGCGGAAGACAAGATTATTGTTGGTCGCGTCTTGGACATCGACGACATCATCACCTTCCACGGTGAGTCGGTATCCGAGTTCGAGTTGAACTTCCATTCGGCGGTTGAAGATTACCTGGCTGCGTCGCAGGAACTTGGCTCTGCTCCGGAGAAGCCGGCTAGCGGGAAGGTCATGCTGCGCATCGCACCTGAGGTACATGCCGCCGCGCTCAAGGCTGCGGCGAGGAGCGGCACAAGCTTGAACAAGTGGGCTGAAGGCGCTCTTGGTAAAGCAGCTCGCAAGCCACACACGAGAAGTGCGGTGCGCAGCGAAGCCTAACCTCTCGCTCAAGCTGACCCGCTACGGCAGGCGCTGAGCCCCCCGGCCTGCGCGGGCAGCTTAGCTCGAACGTTGGCCAGCCCCTCTTTCCCGAGATTCTCGTCGCCTGAAAGCCAATTCGTCGGCATCTTGACAAGTCGCGCAGATCGCCGTACATGTATGTACGCAACTTTTCGGATGTGTACATATGGAGGTCGAGATGGCGATGTTGCATGTGGGAGTGCGTGATCTACGCCAAAAGCTGAGCCATTACCTGGATATTGCGCGCGCCGGACAAGCCGTGGCGATTACGGAATATGGCAAGGTGATCGCGCAATTGGTACCAGCCGAAACCGGCTTGAAGGGCCGTTTGGAGGCGTTGCAGGCGGCAGGGATGATTCAGTGGCGCGGAAATCGTCTGTCGCCGCTCGAGCCTGTGGCGCGATTGCGTGGAAAGAAGACCGTGGCTGATTGGGTGTCGGAGATGCGGGAATGACCATACAGGTCTATCTCGACACGAGCGCGCTGGTCAAGCGGTATGTTGCGGAAACGGGCAGCAACGACGTAGCCGAGCTGCTGAAAAACTCAGAGTATCAAGCGGCCAGCATTGTGACCGAAGCCGAGTTTCCGGCAGCGCTGGGTAAGGCGTGGCGCACCGGCGGGATAACCGAACGAGATGCTCAGGCCGTACTTCGCGCCTGGGAAAAAGACCGAGAAGAACTTCTGTGGATCCAGCTTCCACAGAACACGGCCAGACATGGCGGCCAGTTGGCCTGGCAAGATGGTTTGCGGGGATACGATGCGATCCATTTGGCGACGGCGCTATGGTGGCAAGCCAATCTTGGGGAGCCGCTCGTGGTGGCGACCTATGATCGAGAACTATGGCGGGCGGCCGGGAAGCACGGTTTGGGTGTCTTTCCGAGCCAAGAGCCCTGAGAACCGGCTGGTCGGCCGTTCGTGCCGCTGGCCAAC
>DAIRDI010000140.1:1688-7991 GCA_036796235.1 Candidatus Competibacteraceae bacterium
GCAGCTGACGTGGCTAATCGGGACCCCAATTCGTGTCGGCCTCGGTTCACTGGCGTGCCTTCGGGCGAGACGGCCGCGGCTCACCCGCCACGCCGCTGATGCGGGCCGTTGGGCGCCGCCATCCAGCCGCTGGGGTATACTGCCTAAAATGCCTACGGTCAAAGTAACGCCATGAATACACAACTGATTACCATCGATCCCGAGATCCACAGCGGAACACCTGCGTTTGCCGGTACGCGCGTTCCGGTCAAGACGCCCTTCGATCATTTGGAGGCTGGAGACTCGCTAGAGGTATTTCTTGACGATTTTCCATCCGTCTGTCGAGCGTTGGCGGTAGCGGTTCTCGAAGAGGCCGGGACCGCAATCTTGCAGGAACTCAACCATATTCCGCCGAAGTCTCTGCGTAAAGTCGGTGCCTAATCGGGTCGCCGGGGGCTTTTCTCCCCCGGCTCCCATAGCACCCCGCATGCGAGTCCGCACGAGGCGCGTCCTCCGGATGGGAAAGGGGCACCGCAGGATGACGACCGCCAACGGCGGGTTACGGTACGGGCCGCCAACGCCGTTTCACCCGGTCGAATGCGGTCCGGCCGTTACGGTACGCCTGGCGCACTCGTTGCCGAAGGTTCGGGCCTTCACCCTGTCCACCCATGACGGCGAGCGTTGGGCGACTCCGCCGTCCGCTGACTTCTGCCCCATCCCGCCAGGCGTTACCGCAAGGCGCGCTGTCTGGGTCTCGGTAGGGTCCGGTATCGGCGACCCTTGACCGAGATACCACGACAGGACACTCGCCATGCACACCCACAAAATCCTCACCCTCCCGACGGCGTTGCTCGCGGCGGCGCTGTCCGTCCCAGTCCAGGCAGAAAACGTGGACTGGTACGACGCCGCCTACCGGCAGTGCGCGGACGGCACAACCCAAGGTATCGTCGAGTGCGTCGCGGCGCAGACTCAGGTATGGGACCAGCGCCTGAACGCCGCTTATCGGGCATTGATGAACCAGCAGAGCGACGAACGGCGGACCGCCTTGCGCGACGTCCAGCGTCTGTGGATTCGCTATCGCGACGCCAACTGCGGATTTTACGCCACCGCCGAGGGTACGATCAGGCGGATTGCCGCCGCGGAGTGTTTGCGAGTGATGACGGCGCGACGCGCGCTCGAATTGGAGTTGGCCGCCCGTCCTTGAGCGGGCGAGCACCCCGCGTCTCGGGGTGGGTGTGGTCACAGGGCCAGCGATCAATCTTCCAAGTGGTTCGGGTCGAGGCCCAAAGCACGCAGGCGCGCGGCCAAACGTTCGGCGCGAGCGGCGGCCTGTTTCACCAGCCGGGCCAGTTCCACCGAGTTCAGGAAGGGCCGACCGTCGGGATGATAAATGCGGGTAAACTCTGGCGAGCCGTCGGCGCGAAGCGATGCTTGCCGCAGAAGTCCAGGTAATAAAATAACGCAGCCGCTGGTGATCGTGCATACGCTGCCCGCTCACCATGTTCCGCCGTACCCACCGCGCCTCGTCGTGCCGAACAAGTTCCGGGGGGACGGCGAGCATGATGGTGTTTCCGGGGCAGCAAGGCTGACAATGAATGTTATATTGCTGATAAAATTTATTAATATCAGATGGTTAGTTTTGATGGCGGCAAATTTTGGTAGATAAGCGGAAACTGCATAATCACTTGGTTAGCCAAACAAACTCCGACCAAAACGGTTGTACTCATTGATAAGGAACACAATGGCCAAGATAGCAGCACCAAAACAAGAAGAACCCATCGAAAAACAGATGTGGAAGGCGGCGGACAAGCTGCGCAAGAACATCGACGCGGCGGAGTACAAGCACATTGTGCTGGGGCTGATCTTCCTCAAGTACATTTCTGATGCCTTCGACGAGCTGTACGAAAAGCTGCTAAAGGGTGAGGGCGACTATGCCGGGGCTGACCCGGAGGACAAGGACGAGTACAAGGCCGAGAATGTGTTCTTCGTGCCGGAGACGGCGCGCTGGTCGTATCTGCTCACCCAGGCCAAGCAGCCGGACATCGGCAAGACGGTGGATGCCGCCATGGACGCCATCGAGAAGGAAAACCCCTCGCTGCGCGATGTGCTGCCCAAGGTGTTCGCGCGCGGCAATCTCGACCCCACCAGTTTGGGTGGCCTCATCGACTTGGTCGGCAACATCGCCCTCGGCCATGCCAAGGCGCGCAGCGCTGACCTGCTCGGCCATGTGTTCGAATACTTCCTCGGAGAATTCGCGCTGGCCGAAGGCAAAAAGGGCGGCCAGTTCTACACCCCGCGCAGTGTGGTCGAACTGCTGGTGGAAATGCTGGAGCCTTACAAAGGCCGAGTATTTGACCCCTGCTGCGGCTCTGGCGGCATGTTCGTGCAATCGGAAAAATTCGTCACCGGGCACCAGGGCAAGGTCAACGACATCTCCATTTACGGGCAGGAGAGCAACCAAACCACCTGGCGCCTGGCTAAGATGAACCTCGCCATCCGTCACCTTGACAGCTCGCAGGTGAAATGGAACAACGAGGGGTCGTTTTTAAACGACGCCCACAAAGACCTGAAGGCCGATTACGTCATCGCCAACCCACCCTTCAACGACAGCGACTGGAGCGGCGACCTGCTGCGCAAGGATGGCCGCTGGCAACACGGCCCGCCGCCCACCGGCAACGCCAACTACGCCTGGATTCAACACTTCCTCTATCACCTCAACCCCACCGGCCAGGCCGGCTTCGTGCTCGCCAAGGGCGCGCTCACCTCCAAAAGCTCCGGCGAGGGTGACATCCGCAAGGCGCTGGTCGAGGCGCGACTGGTGGACTGCATCGTCAACCTGCCCGCCAAGCTGTTTTTGAACACGCAAATCCCCGCCTGCCTGTGGTTCCTGAGCCGCAACAAGACCAACGGCAAGTTCCGCAATCGCGCCGACGAAATCCTGTTCATCGACGCCCGCAACCTCGGCCACCTCATCAACCGCCGCACCAAGGAGTTCTCCGCCGAAGAGATCGCCACCATCACCAGCACCTATCACAACTGGCGCAATCTGAACGGTGACTATGACGATGTGAAGGGCTTCTGCAACGCCGTCTCCATCGAGCGGGTCCGCGAGCTGGACTATGTGCTAACACCGGGCCGCTATGTCGGCCTGCCGGACGATGAGGACGATTTCGATTTCAAGGAACGGTTTACGCAGCTCAAGGCGGAGTTTGAGGCGCAGTTGCAGGAAGAGGCGAAGCTGAATGCCTTGATCGCGGAGAATTTGGGGAGGGTGAAGGTATGAATAACGAGATAAGATGGAAACAGCGATTCCAGAATTTTGAAAGTGCCTACCAGACATTTTTTCGCACGCTGGAACGGCTGGAAGCAGAACCGGATGATGAAATCATCCAGATGGCCTTGGTGCAGGCGTTCGAATTCACCTATGAACTCGCCTGGAATGTCATGAAGGACTATCTGGAAAATGACGGTTTTGACGAAGTTAAAAATGCCAAACAGACGATCCGCACCGCATTCCAGGCCGAACTGATCACGGATGCCGAGGGGTGGATGGAGACCATCCAGAAGAGAAATATGGCGAGCCATGCCTATAACCAGACCATTCTGCATGAGACCGTGACCTTCATTCAGGACGAATTCTTTCCTCTGGTCCGCCAGTTCCGCGAAGATCTCAAGGCCCACCTATGAAATACGGGCTCAGCGAAAAACAGCTTGGGGAGATTATCGACTTCATCGCCCAATACCCGGAAGTCGAGACGGCGGTGTTGTTCGGCTCCCGCGCGCTGGGAACCTACAAGGAAGCCTCGGATGTCGATATTGCGCTGCTTGGAGAAAAGGTAAATCACTCCCTGGCTGCAAAAATGAAATTTAACATCGAAGAAGATACCTACCTGCCCTTCATGTTTGATTTTGTCGCCTACCCGACGATTACCAACGACGCACTCAGGAAGCACATCGACGCGAAAGGCGTGGTGATTTTTCGGAGGGGAGAGAGTGAGTGGAAAGAAACAACTCTTGGCGAACAGATAAACCTTAAGCGTGGCTACGATCTTCCGAGTAAAAGTCGTGTTGATGGATTAGTTCCAATTTATTCGTCTTCCGGAGTTTCTGGCTATCACAACAAGAAGATGGCCGACGATCAGGGGGTAATAACAGGGCGATACGGAACAATTGGCAAGGTGTATTTTGTAAAAGGTCCTTACTGGCCCCTAAACACCACCTTGTATGTCCAATCCTTCAAGGGAAACGAACCCAAGTTCATTTACTACCTTTTACAGCAGTTTGACTGGGAAAAATTTAGCGATAAAAGCGCTGTACCTGGCGTTAACCGGAATGATGTTCATCAAGAACAATTGGTTTTCCCCCCGCTCCCCGAGCAAAAAGCCATCGCCTCGGTGCTCTCCAGCCTCGACGACAAAATCGACCTGCTCCACCGCCAAAACAAAACCCTCGAGGCCATGGCCGAAACCCTCTTCCGCCAGTGGTTCGTGGAAGAAACGCAGGCGGATTGGGAGGAGGGTCGCTTGGGCGATGTTATCGAGTTGCACTATGGAAAAGGATTAAAGACAGAAGAGCGAGCAGGTAGTGGTTATCCCGTTGTCGGCTCCAGCGGCATCATCGATCATCACACGGAGTTCTTGGTAAAAGGGCCAGGCATTGTCATAGGAAGAAAGGGAACGCTCGGAAAGGTGATCTACCTTTGGGACAATTTTCATCCTATCGATACAACCTATTACGTGAAGTCAAAAGTAGAGTCTGCGGGATTGTTATATGAATATTTTCTGTTGAAGACGATTGGCTTTGAGGACATGAACACCGATTCCGCAGTACCGGGATTGAACCGCGATATAGCGTTATCAACAGAGATAAAAATTCCACCAGAGGACAAATTACATGCCTTTAACAAGCTTGTGGCTGATTTTGTCGGCAAGCTCAAAACAAATAGAGAGCAAATCCGCACTCTCGGAAAACTCCGCGACACCCTCCTCCCCAAACTCATGAGCGGCGAAGTGCGGGTGGCGGTATGAAATACAACCCAGCCATTCATCATCGCCGTTCGATTCGTTTGAGGGATTATGATTATTCCCAGGCGGGGTTGTATTTCGTGACGATTTGCACACAAGGGCGACACCATCTGTTCGGTGATATTGAGGACGACACGGTGAAATTAACCGCCGCCGGGGAAATGGTGCGCACGGTATGGGATGCAATCCCGTCTCATTATCCGGGCGTCGAAATTGATCAATTTGTCACCATGCCCAACCACATCCACGGAATCATTATCATCGTAGAGGCAGGCCCCTGTGCCTGCCCTAGTGATATTGCCCAACCGCAAATGCCACAAACCGGGCAACCACGGGGGGTTGCCCCTACGGGATATTCATTGCCGGATGTGGTGCATCGGTTTAAAACCATGACCACAAAAAAATATGTGGATGGGGTTAAATTGCATGGCTGGCAACGATTTGACGGTAAATTATGGCAACGCAATTATTGGGAACACATTATCCGTAATGAACAGGAATTATCCCGCATTCGGTATTACATCGAAAACAACCCCATGCAATGGGAATTCGACAAATTGAACGGCGGTTCGGGCAATCGGGTTTTGGAACCGCAAACGGCATACGGCAGGGAATCATGGATGGTATGAACAAAATCACCGAATCCGCCATCGAAATCTTTGCCATCGAGCTGTTCGAGAAGCTCGGGTATCAGTACATCTATGCCCCGGACATCGCGCCGGACAGCGAAACGCCGGAGCGTGAACGCTTCGAGGATGTGTTGTTGCTGGAGCGGCTGCGCTCGGCGGTGGCGCGGATCAACCCGTCCATTCCTCCCGACGCGCGCGAGGAGGCGATTAAACAGGTTCAGCGCTTGAACTCGCCGGAACTCATCGCCAACAACGAAGCCTTTCACCGCATGCTGACCGAGGGCATCAAGGTCACCTACCAGAACAGAGGAAACGAGCGCGGCGACCTGGTGTGGCTGGTGGATTTCGCCCGGCCCGAGAACAACGAATTCGTCGTTGCCAATCAGTTTACGGTGATCGGCCACCCCACGAATCAGGGGCACCAAAGCAAGCGCCCGGATGTGGTCTTGTTCGTCAACGGCCTGCCGCTGGTGGTGATTGAACTCAAGAACGCCGCCGATGAAAACGCCACCATTAAGACCGCCTACCAGCAATTGCAAACCTACAAGGAAGTGATTCCCAGCCTCTTCACCTACAACGGCCTGTTGGTGATCTCCGATGGGCTGGAGGCCAAAGTGGGTTCGCTGTCGGCGGGCCTCTCCCGCTTCATGGCGTGGAAAACGGCGGACGGC
>DAIRDI010000141.1:0-7989 GCA_036796235.1 Candidatus Competibacteraceae bacterium
CGCCGATCAGCCCCTTGATCTCCTTGGCGGCGTCGGCGCTGCGCTGGGCCAGCTTTCTGACCTCCCCGGCCACCACCGCGAAGCCCCGGCCCTGTTCCCCGGCCCGCGCCGCTTCCACCGCCGCGTTGAGGGCGAGGAGGTTAGTCTGGAAGGCGATCTCGTCGATGGTCCCGATGATGGCGGCGATCTTGCGGCTGCTGACATTGATGGCGCTCATGGCGGTGACCGCTTGTTCCACCACCTGCCCGCCCTGTTCGGCCTGATTTCGGGCGGCCACCGCCAATTGATTAGCTTGCCCGGCGTGGTCGGCGCTCTGCTTGACCGCGCTGGTCAACTCTTCCATTGAGGAAGCGGTTTCTTCCAACGAAGAGGCTTGTTCCTCGGTCCGTTGCGACAGGTCGCCGCTGCCTTGAGCAACCTCCTCGGCCACCGCCGTGACCTGATCCGTCGTCTGGATCAAATTCGCGGTAATATTCCGCAATCGGGCAGTCATTTCCCGCATGGCATCAAGCAACTGGGCGGCTTCATCGCGACCGGTCACCGTAACGTCCACGCTCAAATCACCGCCCGCGATCCGCTCGGCCGCCACCACCGCACTACGAACCGGTTGGACGATACTCAACGCGATCCATCGACCGACGATCACCAGAACAACGATCAAGCCCAGAGCGAAGCCCCCGACCAACAAAGCCTCCTCCCGAAATACGCGGTCGACATCGTCGATGTAAATACCGGACCCCAGAATCCAACCCCAAGGCTTGAATTCCTTGACATAGGAAATCTTGGGAACCGGTTGCTCGGCGCCCGGCTTCGGCCACAGATAGGGAACAAAACCGGCCCCATCCTGCTTGACCGCTTCCACAAACTCAACGAACAGCGCCTTGCCGGTCGGGTCTTTGAAATCGCGCAAATCCTGACCATCCAACTCCGGCCTTATGGGGTGCATGACCATGCTGGGCAACCGGTCATTGATCCAAAAATAATCATTCTGGCCATAGCGCAAGACCTTGATATGCTCCAGCGCGGCCCGTCGGGCGTCGGCCTCGCTCGCGGCGCCGCTGGCGGCCAAGCCATGATAATGCTCGATTATGCTAAAGGCGGTCTCGACCAATTGCCGGGTGGCGGTTCCCCGATCCTCGAGCATACGACTCCTGAGATCGCTTAGAAAAACCGTCGTGATGCATACCAGACCGAGAGCGAAAATCCCCAGCAACAACCACAGTCGCTGGCCGATACTGATGCGCGTCAGTAAACGGTTTCCGTCAACCTTCATTTTTCAGGCGCCCCCACAGTGATTGGCTTTTTTATAAAGTACCTAAGCAGGCAACAAATAATAATATAAAATTGTTAATAGTGGATCAAAATTAGATCTATCACCACAATTATCAGCATCGGCCAACGGGGATCGACCGCCCGATTCAAGCGGGCGGGTCGAGCAACCATGCCTCCAACTCGCAACCCAGCTCCAAAGGCGGGTCGCGATCCCCGTTCCGGTGATTTTTCGTTGTCGAATCGACCGCGGGGTTCGGTCCTGGAACCGATGCCATGCCCATGGTATCGGCATCGGCCTCGACATCTTTAGCCAAGACCGATGAGGGACTCGCCACCCCGATCAGGAACAAGAGACTACCGATCGGGAGGCGATACCCAGGCAGTGCTCCTGCCGAAAATGCAAGACTGACGCCAGCACCAACCCAGTGACCGGCGCCGATACGGGCCATCAGGTTTTCGGCGCGGCGTCCGACTCCTCCGGCGCGGCGTCCGACTCCTCCGGCGCGGCGTCCGACTCCTCCGGCGCGGTGTCCGACTCCTCCGGCGCGGTGTCCGACTCCTCCGGCGCGACTTCCGCTTCCTCTGGCGCGACTTCCGCTTCCTCCGGCGTGGTGTCCGACTCCTCCGGCGCGATGGGGGCTGGAGCGGGTTCAGGGGTTGTGGGAACGCCGGCTGGCGTTGCCGGTGTTTGGGGCGCGGCGACCGGCGCGGCGGGCGTCTCCGGCACAGCGGGGGGCGCCACCGTCTCTTGCGGGGTCGGCGACTGCCTCGCCAACTGATCGAGCGCCCATAATCCCACGCCAGCCACACCGGCTAGCGCTCCGATCAAGATGAGGCCGATCAATGCGCCGGACATACGCCGTGGTTCTTCCGGGGTATTCGAGGAAGAGGATTCCGCGCCCGGCGAGGGCGACTGGGAAGCCATCACGCAGGGTATCCGCACCGAATCAGCGACGAGCCGCAGTAAGGACCATAGGCCACAAATTACTAGTCTGTTCATGAAAACACTCCTCAGGTTTGTTCAGATTGGCTGAAATGGCCATCCATGGCGCGCTATCCCACGCCCCATCAGGGCGGTCCCAGGCGACGGAAGTCGCCGCTCCAACTCCTTCTGAGTGGTTGGATCGAATGATGACCGCAATGCTTCCACAATGCGTCCACAATATTTCCATCAAACCACGGCCGGTCGGTTTGGCGAGAGCCGCAAACGGTGGGAATCAGCGCCCGGGCGGATCCAGAATCAATGGTCATTTGGCGATGCCGGCGTGTGTCGGCGCGGCCGGCCTGGATGCCGGCGCCGGTATGGGCTCGGGCGCGGGCGTCGGCTCGGGCGCGGGCACCGGCTCGGGCGCGGGCACCGGCTCGGGCGCGGGCACCGGCTCGGGCGCGGGTCTCAGCCAGATCGAACCCGGCGCGTCAGGCGGCGTCTCGAGCGACGAAGGATCGGACGAGGTAGGAACCTCAGCGGGAGGATGGCTGCGCCACCACCATCCAGCCACCGCCACCCCGAACACCATCAGCCCAACCCACAACAGCCCAAAATGCCGGCGACGCTGCTCGTCCTGCCTTCCAGCCAAATCCAAACGAGGCGACTCCCGCCTGGCTTCTGGTCCAGCCGCCACCGGAGCCGGCGACTCCTGAGGCGGACCTGACGGCGGTGGCGTTTCCACCGCCACGGCCTCGCCGCCGGTTTTCCGACCGCCGTTCCCGGTGGCTGGAATTCGACGTCCCGGCGCCCTACGGGTGGGTTCATCATCCGTCGCATTCAGCGGCGACGACCGGGATGTTCTCGCCCTCGGGAGCACGACCCGAGTCGGTAAATCCTCCTCCACCGCCACCCGCCGGGGCGATCTCATGAGAACGGGCAACCTCTCATTCGTCGGTTCCGCGTCGGCATGGATGCCAGCATCCCGCTCCAGTTCTAGCGGCCAGACGAACATCGCGGCGACGGTTCCCGCCAAGCCCGGTCCGCGCAGCGCCAACTGGTAGGGCATATTTTCCAGTTGAAAAACCAGATTGGGAGCCACGACGAACATCAGGATATCCCCGCTGTACCAAGCTTCCTCGGGCTGCAACCAACATTCAGCGCCCTGCCAGCCCTCCAGGCCGAGATGATTGGCGACAAACTCATGGCGGCTCAGCGCAAACTCAAAGGTTTCCAGAGCGCACGGCAGACCTCCAACGCTCATGATGGCTTGTCGCATCGGGCCGGTGGAATCCGCCGAAACCCGAACTGAAATCGCGTACATCAATCTCCTCCAGCGGACCAGACCCGTCGGAGAAACCGAATCTCTGGCCTCACTCCCGCACTCCAGTCATGTAAGTCGGCATGGACCACCGGGCGAATCGCCAGGTACGTCAAGGCTTGTGATTCATTGTACGTGGCCGGATGAACTGTTGGGAAACCGAGCCAGCCAGCGCGCGACAAACTCCGGTTCCGGCAACGGCGGACTATAGTAATAGCCTTGGCCGACCCGGCAGCCCTCACGCAACAAAAAATCCGCCTGCGCCGCCGTCTCCACGCCCTCGGCGACCACGGCCAGGCCAAGATTTCCGGCCAGCGCGATAATTGTGCGCACGATGGCTTCATTATTCACATCGCGACCGATGTCCATCACGAAAGCCCGGTCGATTTTGAGCGTCTGGATCGGCAATCGTTTCAGGTACATCAGGGATGAATAGCCGGTGCCGAAATCATCAACCGACAAGTGGACCCCGAGCGCCCGTAGCCCCGTGAGAAATCCGAGCGCTTCCTCCGCCTTAACGATGAATGATTCGGTGATTTCCATTTCCAGACGGTCGGGCGACACTCCCGTTTCGGCGAGCAGCCGCTCGGTCAGCGCCAGCAGATCGCCGCGCTCGAGCTGTTTGATCGACAAATTGATGGCGACCCGCGGCGGCGCATGCCCCTCCGCGGTCCAGGTTTGCAACTTCATGCAGGTCTCTCGCAACACCCACTCACCGAGCGCGATGATAAAGCCGGTTTCCTCGGCCAGCGGAATAAACCGCACGGGGGCAATCATGCCCAATTCGGGATGTTGCCAACGCACCAGAGCTTCAGCGCCGATCAACGCGCCGCTGGCCAAGTCCACCTGCGGCTGAAAATAGACCCGCAATTCACCGTTCTCGATCGAACGGCGCAGCGCGGCTTCGAGCCGCAACCGTTCGACCGCGTACTCAGTCATCTCCGGAGCGTAGCAGGCGTAGCGATTCCGCCCCTTGGCCTTGGCGCGATACATCGCGGCGTCCGCGTTCTTGATCAACTCATGCGCTTCCCGACCATCGAGCGGATACAGGCTAATGCCGATACTGGCGGAAAGGTGAATCTCATGTTCGGCCAGCAGGAAGGGGCGCGCGAACACGTCCAGCAATTTTCGCGCGACCATGACCCCATCCAGGTTGTCATTGACGTTTTCGACCAACAAGGTGAACTCGTCGCCGCCCAACCGGGCCAGCGTATCGCCGGCGCGAACCACCCGCCGGAACTGCTGGGCGACCCGTTGCAACAACTGGTCGCCGACCGGGTGACCGAGGGTGTCGTTGACATCCTTGAAATGATCGAGATCGATGAACAACACGGCCAATCGGGCGCTGTCGCGTCCCGCGCGGTGAATGCTCTGGTTCAATCGGTCATTGAACAAAACGCGATTTGGCAATTCGGTCAGAGGATCGTGATGCGCGAGAAACAGAATCTGCTTTTCAAAGCCTTTGAGTTCCGTGATGTCCAGGAAGACCCCGACGTAGTGGGTCACGTCGTTGTCCCGGTCTTTCACGGCGCTGATGGAAAGCAGTTCTGGATACACTTCGCCGTTCTTGCGGCGGTTCCAAATCTCGCCGCGCCATCGACCCTCTTGATAAACCGCCTGCCACATCCGCTGGTAAAACGCCGCGTCATGCCGACCGGATTTGAGCAGGCTGGGTTTGCCGCCGACCACTTCTTCGGCGCGGTAGCCGGTGATCGTGGTAAACGCTGGGTTGACGGTCAGAATGACGCCGTGGGGATCGGTGATGGTGATGCCCTCGGCGGTGCTGTCAAACACGCTCGCCACCAATTGCAAACGCTCCCGCGCCTGTTTCTGCTCGGTCAGATCGGTGAAGATCCAGACGCTGCCTTCCAAGGGGCGGCCCGCGTTCAAGGCCCGGCCGTTCAAACGCCCCCAAAACAGACTGCCGTCCTTGCGCTGGAGCCATAGATCTTCCAGATAGTTTCCGCCGCCCGCCAGAGTGCCGTAGGCGCGTTCGCCGATCGCTTCGTAGAACTCCGCCGTCGGGTACAACAGGTCCGATCGGTAGCCGAGCATCTCGCCCTCGCCATAACCAAACAGCTCCTCAAAACGGCGATTGCATTGGGTGATCACCCGGTTCTTCAGCAACACGATGCCGACCAAGGCGTTGTCGAGAATGGCTTCCTTCTGGGCCAGCAAGGTCTTGAGCCGCGCCTCATCCCGCTTGCGCCGGGCGAGGTTGCGGGCGACCACCAAGACCGCCCAGCCTTCGGCGAGCATGATGCCGCTCCCGGTCACCTCGACGTCGACCGCGGCGCCATCGATCCGCATGTGAACCTGCTCCATGGGCGGCGTGACGAAGGGTCCATCGGCGTCCAGAATCATCCGCTGCCGCTGCCGCACGAGTTCGTGAAAATCCGGATGCACCCGCGCGGTCCACGGCGAACCCAATAACTGCTCCTCGCGTTCGGCGCCGTACAGACGCAGCGCCGCGTGATTGGCCATGGTCATCACTCCATCTTGATAGACAAAGATGGCGTCCGGCGACAGCTCCACCACGGCGCGATAGCATTCCTCGCTCTGCCGCAGGGCGTTTTCGGTTTTCTTTTGCGCCTCGATATCGCGAACGACGACGATCAGTTGTTCTTTATCGCCCATTAAGACCGCGCGAACCGTCACTTCGACGTGGAACAGCCGGCCGCCGATGCCCTTGGCGCGCCATTGGAAACACTGCGGCTCG
Organism: Candidatus Competibacteraceae bacterium; assembly: GCA_036796235.1. GTDB lineage: Bacteria > Pseudomonadota > Gammaproteobacteria > Competibacterales > Competibacteraceae > REEE01. The sequence goes on from DAIRDI010000141.1 coordinate 6,238, forward strand.
CCGCCCAACGCCCGTGAGAACCGGTCTCGCGCTTCCCGCTGAGTCAGCTCGTCATCCGCGCTGAGATCGGCAAAGGTGAGGCGTTGGAAACCACTGTGCTTGTAGCCGTACAGGTCGCTTGCCTTGGCGTTAGCGCATAAAATCGCATCGGTCTCGCCGTCGTAAAGGAAAACCGCCTCGTTGAGGGTATCGATGATTGCTTCAAACAGCAGTCCGTGAGGCGTGAGGCTGAAAAGTCGCTGCGGGGTAATCATGGTGACACCTGACCTCTCGACCGTGGCAAGCCCAATCGTCCATTCCATGGGTTTTAGTTATAGCTTAACGAGTGAGAAAGTCAGCTTGATTCCAGACGGGCGTGGTCCCATGCGGCGGGATGTGGCAAGATGTTTCATGAAGCCAAGGTTTTTGCCTGCTCGCAACTAACAACTCAGACAACGTGCAGCAATATCGTTTATGCAAGCCATCAATATTACTATTTTTTTATTCCTCATACTCGGCGTGGCGGTTTCTCCGTCCCTGGCCCACGATCTGTGGATGGAGCGAGAAAACGGCGACTACGTCCTCTATCAAGGCCATCGTCACTCGAACCATGCGGGCGACGACCGGGTCGCCTACGAACCGGAGATCGTGAAGGCGATCACTTGTGCCGATGAAGAAGGCGCGCGCCGGACCATCGACCCGCCGACCGCGTACCCGGCGCGCATCGCCGGACCCTGCGCCGCGCTCCATGTCCTCACCTCCACTGGCTACTGGACCCGCACCACCCAGGGTCTGCGCAACCAGCCGCGCAGCGAGCTGAGCGGCGCGATCAAAAGCTGGGAATCCCTGACAGGCATCAAACGCCTGAATGTCTGGTCGCCCGCGCTCGCCGCGCCGCTCTCGAAGGCCTTGGAGATTACTCCGCTCGATGATCCCGCCGCCCTCACTCCCGGCAGTCCGCTGCGCTTGCTGATCACCCTGGCCGGGCAACCTCAAGAGGGTGTGGCGGTCACCCTCGACGGGGAATTTCAAGGCGTGAGCGACGCCGCGGGCCAAGTCAGCATCCGCCTGAAGCGCGGCGGTTTCCGTTTCATCGGCGCCCGTTTCGAGGAACCTCGCGCCGACGGGTTGGCCGACACCACGCTTCACTACACCACCTTGATTCTGGAGCTGCCGGAATGAAGAACGGGCTACTCGCGGCGATCCTGATCCTGCTTGCGCCACCGCTGCCCGCTCACGATCTGCGCCACCGGGTCGGCGCGGCCGAGGCCGTGGTGATCGAGTTGTACTACGACGGCGGCGAGCCGTTCGCCTACGAGAGCTACGAACTGTACCGCGAGGGCGAGGACTTGCCCGCGCAACTCGGGCGCACCGACGCGCGCGGGCGGATCGTTTTTCTGGCGGATCAGGCGAAGACCTGGCAACTGAAAACCCACTCCGAGGACGGCCACGGCCTGGAGGCGCGCATCGAGATTTCCTCCACCGGCGCGGTGACCCTGGAGCGCGGCGCGTTCGCGGAGCGCTATCCCCGACTTCTCGCCGGCGTGGCGGTCATCCTGGGCCTGTTCGGGCTTTACCAGTTGTTTCTTAAATCAAAGCTGGCCAATCGCCGATCGCGAGTCCAGGGCTGAACGAACATGCATATCCCGGACGGCTTCATCAGCCCGCAAACCTACCTGCCGGCCTACGCCATGGCCGGACTCGCCTGGGTTTACGCAGCCCGGCGGGTGCGCCAGGCGCTGGGCGACGAGACGGTGCCCCGCCTGGCGGTGT
>DAIRDI010000142.1:0-7981 GCA_036796235.1 Candidatus Competibacteraceae bacterium
GCACCTCGCGGGCCACGGCCCGGTAGCGGGCGGCGGTATCCTGCTGTTCGCCGCGCTCCACATCCGCCATGCCGGTCCGCCGTAGCGGCATGGCCAGCAGCACTCGGGCGTCGCGGACCTCGGCGTCGATCTCCAGCGGCGCGGGCGGTGGGTCGTGATCGGGAATGTTGAAGGGCGTGCCGTCGGGCAGCAGGCCGCTGGCGGTGGTGATGGCAACCTTGCCCAGCGCGAGCGCTTCCCGGTCCAGGGCCAGATCCGCCACCCCCCAGTCATAGGGGCGCAGATAGCCGCAGGATTGCCGGACCAAGGCTTCGAGGTAACGATCCTGTTGTTGAAAATGTTGGGGGCGCAGGAACATCCCCTCGGACCAGACAACCTTGCTGTACCAACTCATAGGGGTGTCGCTCGCTTCATGGCATCGTTAAAAAAGTTTTTGATGAGCCCGCTCTCCAAAGCCTAGCATCCCATTCGCGGAACGGTAGCGGATCATGGAGCCGGAATGGCCAGGCGTTAACGTCCACGCAGTCGTTCTTCGTAGGCGCGCGCGAATTCATCGCCGAATAATTCATTAAAATCGTCCTCGGCTTCCCGGGCGATGGTCTGATATTCGCTGGTGAACAGATCCCAATACTTGGCCTTGCGGCTGCCTGGCAGGATGTTGTCGAGGACGTTCGGTTTGAGGCGGTTTTCCAAATTGTCCGGATCGAAGCGCTCGAGCAACCGGGCCAAGGCGGCCTGGATCCCCGCCATGACCGCCAGTTGGTGCGCCTTGATGTCGTTGAAGCCTTCGCGCACCGCCTGCACCGGCGACATGTAAGCGCCCTTCTGGCCGATCAACAGCAGGATCATCACTTCTTCTGGACGGAGCGGCGGTTGTCCCGGCGGCGTCTTTAGCGGGTTATTTTCCACCGGGCCGATGGCGGTGCGATCCAAGCGGAACTCGCCCTTGATATCGCCGCGGGCCAGCAGGATTTCCATGAGTCCCCGCACGGTTTCACGGAAGATCGCGCCGAGGTTGGCCATGATCTCGGGCAACTGGTCTTCGTTCAACCGGGCGTGCCGTAGCCCGGCGCCTTCTAGAAAAGCATGGATCAGGGGTTGGACGTCCAGCTTAGGCGTTGGGGCGGGAGCCGGGAGAGGGGGGGTTGAAAGGGGTGGTGTCGGCAGTGGCGACCGCGGCGCGGCGGCGGCCGCTGTCCCGACCGGTTCGCCGAATCCGGGCGCTGGTGGTTCGGGAGCGACAGGGCGGGCGTCCTCCAGGGTCGATGGGGGGGATTGCCAGGGGGGTTCCAGCGGCGGTCCGGCGGCGGACCGCGCCTCATTCGGTGTGGCGGGCGAGGCCATCCACCAGTCTTCGGGAATGATCGGTCCGGCGACCGGTTCCACGATGCTGGCTGGGGATTGGGACGCGGCGGGTCTCGCATCGGGAGATTCGGTTGGTATCTGATCCGGAGGTTCTGGGGGTTGCCAGTCCGGCATCGGGGCCATGGGTTCGGGAACGACTGCCGGGGCGGGCCGATCCAGCAAGGAAGATGAAGGCGCCGGCGTTAGCGCGGAGGGCGTTTCGGGGATCAGCGCGGGGGGCTCGAAAAAGGCCCGGTCCGGCGCCAGCAGGTCGGACGAGGGTTCGGTGATGGCTTGGCCTGGCGGTGGGGAGCCGGGCGGGTGTTTCAAGCCCAGACTATCCTCGCTGAAAAGATCGGCGAAGGAGGGTTTGCCCGGTTGCGCCGCGCCGCCGCCAGATTCCGCGCCGCCGCCGTCGAGTAAATCAAGCCCGGATGGCGAGGGAAACCCTGGACTCGGCACGATATCGGTGACTGGACCTTCCGGTTCGATTTCCGCCAGTGCCGCGGCGCCGGGCAGCAGGGTGGCGGCGATTTCGTACTCGCCCAGCACGAAGCGATCGCCATCGTGGAGCTTGACCGTCTGATTGCGGGGGATGCGCTGTTCGGAATCGTTGAGAAAGGTGCCGTTGGTGCTGTTGTCGGTGAGATGGTAATCGCCATCCTGGTGGTGGAGGGTGCAGTGTTTGCCGGAGAGGATGCGCTCCGGGTCCTGCAGGATCCAGTCGGCGTGCGCCGCGCGGCCAATGCTAAGGGACCCACGGTCGAGGATTTTGGTGGTTTCCTGACCGGGAGAAAGCCGCTGGTAGCTGGTGATGGTGAGTTTCAGGGGCATGACGCGATTTCCAGTGGCAGGGACGCCGCTTCGCCGTCCGGGCGAAAATTCATCGAATCGACCGCATGGGACTGTTACGATTCAGTCTATACCGCCCGGGCAAGCGCGCCAAGCAGGGCTATAATGCAGAGCTATAATACTGAGGTCGAACGATCCGGTGAGGCGCATGATCCGATGAACATGTTAGACGTTGAGAAACTGCTGGGCGAGATTGCCGCCGATGCGCCCTGCGGGGAGGATCTCGAATACGATCCCAAATTCGCGGAGATGGAGAAGCTGGCGCGGGGGATGCCGGAACGCCAGTTCGGCGGAACCATCATTCCCGCCGAACCGCCGGACTGGCGCGGAGTCGGGAAAGCGGCTCAGACGCTATTAGAACGTACCCGGGATTTGCGCGTGGCGGTTTATCTCACCCGCTCCCTGCTGCAGGCCGAGGGTTTGCCGGGGTTCGCCGCGGGGTTGGCGTTGGTGGACGGGTTGGTCGAGCGCTTCTGGGATAAGGTCTACCCACAACTCGATCCCGACGACAACAACGACCCCACCCTGCGGGTCAACACGATCGTGGCGCTGTGCGATCCGGAAACGACGCTGCGCGCCTTGCGGGAGATACCGCTGGTCAGTTCGCGCACACTGGGGCGGTTCAGCTTGCGCGATATTCATATCGTGACCGGCGTGCTGACCCCGGTCGCCGCCAAGGAACCAACGGAACCGCCGACCCAGGCCAAAATCGATGGCGCGTTTCAGGAGGTCGACCTGGAGGAGTTGAAGGTGACCGCCGGCGCGGCCAACGAAGCCATGGGGCGGGTCGAGCGGATCGAGGCGCTGTTGACGGATCGGGTGGGGGTGACTCAGGCCCCGGACATGAGCGCCTTGACTGGGGTTTTGAAGGAAATGCGGCAGGTGTTGACCGAACAGTTACGGCGGCGGGGCGTGAATCCCGCTGAAGAGCTCGCGGCCGTCGAAGCGGACGAGGGGGTGGATTCCGGTTCGGCGGGGAGCGCCGGGGCGGTCCAGCGGTTGGTGGTGGGCGAAATCGCCAATCGTGAAGATGCATTGCGCATGATCGACAGGGTTTGTGAATATTTTAACCGTTACGAGCCATCGAGTCCGGTGCCGTTCCTATTGAAGCGAGCCAGGATTTTGGCGGGCAAGGACTTCATGGAGATTCTGCAAGATATCGCGCCGGGCGGAACCAGCCAGGCCGACCTGATTTTTGGGTCGCAAGGCAAGGATGCCGCCTCGCCTTGACATAATCCTGATCTATAATTTCAGTTGACTGATGAACTCGGTTATTTCATCGGGCGGCTGAAGCACACGGTTCGAACGAGAGAGGTAATGTTCCAATGGCCATGATGAGCAGTCAGAAATTTATTGCCCGCAACCGGGCGCCGCGGGTGCAGATCGAGTACGACGTCGAGGTGTATGGCGCCCAGAAGAAAGTCCAGTTGCCGTTTGTGATGGGCGTGATGTCCGACCTGTCCGGCAAGCCGGCCGATCCCTTGGCGCCGGTGGCGGAACGCAAGTTCCTCGAAATCGACGTCGACAACTTCGACAGCCGCCTGAAATCCCTGAAGCCGCGGGTCGCCTTCCGGGTTCCCAATACCCTGACCGGCGAGGGGGAGATGAGCGTGGATATCTCCTTCGATAGCATGGATGATTTTTCTCCGGCCGCGGTGGCGCGCAAGGTGGACTCCTTGGGTCGTCTGCTGCAAGCTCGCCAGCAACTTTCCAATTTGATGACGTACATGGACGGTAAAACCGGCGCCGAGGAGTTGATCGCCAAGGTGCTGAACGATCCGACTTTGCTGCAGGCTCTGGCCTCGGCGCCCAAACCCCAGGAAGGCGCGACGCCCGCCGCCGAGGAGTAATCAATCATGGCCGAAACCGACCCGAACGCCCAGGTTCAACCTGAAGCCGCCACGGAGACCCTGGAGGTCAGCGAGTTTTCATCGCTGCTGCAGCGGGAATTCAAGCCCAAGTCCGATCAGGCCAAGGAGGCCGTCGAGAACGCGGTTCGCACCCTGGCCGAACAGGCGCTGCAGGATACCTCCCTGGTTTCCAAGGACGTCCTTAAATCCATCGAGTCCATGATCGCGGCGCTCGACCGGAAGTTGAGCGAACAACTCAACCTCATCATCCACCATCCGGATTTCCAGCAACTCGAAGGCGCATGGCGCGGCTTGCACTTCCTCGTCAACAACACCGAAACCGACGAGATGCTAAAGGTCCGCGTCATGAACATCTCCAAGAAGGAGTTGCACAAGACGCTGAAGAAGTACAAGGGTACGCCGTGGGATCAGAGCCCGATCTTCAAGAAAGTCTACGAGGAAGAATACGGCACCTTCGGCGGCGAGCCTTTTGGCTGCCTGGTCGGGGATTATCATTTCGATCATGGTCCGGTGGATGTCGAGTTGCTCGGTGAGATGGCTAAGGTGGCCGCCTCCGCCCACGCCCCGTTCATCGCCGGAGCCGCGCCGGCCCTGATGCAGATGGAATCCTGGCAGGAACTGGCCAACCCCCGAGATCTGACCAAGATCTTCCAGACCCCCGAGTACGCCGCCTGGCGTTCGCTGCGCGAATCCGAGGATTCGCGCTACGTGGGCTTGGCCATGCCGCGGTTTCTGGCCCGGCTACCCTACGGCGCCAAGACCGATCCCGTCGAGGAGTTCGACTTTGAGGAAGACACCGAGGGCGCCGATCACAACAAGTACACCTGGGCCAATTCGGCCTACGCGATGGCGGTGAATATCAACCGCGCCTTCAAGTTGTACGGCTGGTGTACGCGGATTCGCGGCATCGAGTCCGGCGGCGACGTGCAGGGTTTGCCGACCCATACCTTCCCCACCGACGATGGCGGGGTGGATATGAAGTGCCCGACCGAGATCGCCATTACCGACCGGCGCGAGGCGGAGCTGGGCAAAAATGGTTTCCTGCCGCTGATCCATAAGAAAAACTCGGATTTCGCCGCGTTCATCGGCGCGCAATCCTTGCAGAAGCCGGCCGAGTACGACGACCCGGACGCCACCGCCAACGCCAATTTGGCCGCGCGGCTGCCCTACCTGTTCGCCACCTGCCGCTTCGCGCATTACCTCAAGTGCATGGTGCGCGACAAGATCGGTTCGTTCAAGGAGCGGGATGACATGCAGAGGTGGTTGCAGAAGTGGATCGTCCAGTACGTGGACGGCGATCCCAAGAACTCGACCGAACTGACCAAGTCGCGCAAGCCTTTGGCCGCCGCTCAGGTGGTGGTGGAGGAAGTGGAAGGCAACCCCGGTTATTACGGCGCCAAATTCTTCCTGCGTCCGCACTACCAGTTGGAGGGGCTCACCGTGTCGCTGCGCCTGGTGTCCAAGCTGCCTTCGGCAAAGTGAGCTCGAGCGGCATCCGAGGAGTGGGCGGGTCAAACCAGGCAGCCAAAATAGCCCGCCCGGTCCATTGTGGACTTGGGCGCGGATAGGTCGGAGCGGAGGGTTTTTGTTCGAGACTTAATAAAAACAACCGCTTAAGTTTTGGCACGGCGGTTGCTTTAACGTAAGTTGTGCGCAGGTCGATGGACGCAGCCTCTCACGGAACCACCGTGATGATGCCAGGGCCACGGTCTGTGGCAGCAGACGCCGCCACCGGGTTAAACCGGCGGCGGCACGGGACACTGAAACCAGACACCAACCTCTTGCAAAATTGTTAAGGAGATCGAACATGGCTACTATCAGCACCAACATCCAACTGAAGTTTGAAGGACCCGAACTCAAGGGCGAATCCAAGGTCGCGAAGCACGAGGAAGAACTCGACATCCTGAGTTATAGCTGGGGTGTGATGCAGCCCTCCGCCGGCCCTACCGGCGAAGGCTCGGGCGCCAGCACGGCGCAATTTCAGTCGCTGACGGTCACCAAGTACATCGACAAGTCATCGCCGACTTTGATGTTGAAATGCGCGAACGGTCAGCACTTCGAAAAGGCGACCATGGTCGTGCGCGAAGTCGGCGGCGACGCCACCGTCGATTACCTGACCATCGAATTGGTGCATGTGATCATCATTGGCTACAGCACCAGCGCCAGTGGCGGTGGGGACAAGGGCATGGAGAACGTGACCCTCGGCGCCCGTCAGATCAAAATCATTTACAAGACGCAGGATACGGCGGCTGGCGTCGAAGGCGCCTCCACCGAGTTTGCCTGGAACGTCGCCGAGCAACAGCCTATTTAAACCGGTTGGCTGGCCACTCGCGCGAGTAGCCTTACCCGACTCAGGCGCAAGCCTGAGTCGGTTTTGCCATTTCCGATGTCCCTTCCTTGCGGATAACGCCTCATGATCGCGGAACAGAGTTTGCGCCTGGGCGCTCTCAACGACGCCCTGACGCAGTTGCAGGACGAGGTCCGTAAACAGCCCGCCGATGTCAAGCGCCGGATTTTTCTCTTTCAGCTCTACTGCGTGCTGGGCGAATGGCAAAAGGCGCTCAATCAGCTCAACGTGGTGCGTGAAATGGACGTCGAGACGCTCCCGATGGTGCAAACCTATCAGGAAGCCATCCAGTGCGAAGCCCTGCGCAAGCAGGTGTTTGCCGGAGAGCGCACCCCGCTGTTTTTCGGCGAACCGGAGCCCTGGCTGGCGCTGATGGTGGAAGCGCTCAAGCTCGCGGCTAAAAACGAACATGACAAGGCCGGCGATTTGCGCGCGCGGGCGCTGGAACAGGCGCCGACCACGGGTGGCCGGGTCGATGAGGTCGCGTTTGCCTGGCTGATGGACGCCGATCCACGGCTGGGTCCGATTCTGGAAGCCGTGATCAACGGTCGCTATTACTGGGTTCCCTTGCACCATATTCGACGGGTCGAATTCGAGAAACCCGAGGATCTGCGCGATCTGGTTTGGTTGCCGGCCAATTTTACCTGGGTGAATGGCGGCCAGACGGTGGGTCTGGTTCCGGTGCGCTATCCCGGCTCGGAGCAGTCCGCGGACGACGGCATCCGCATGGCGCGCAAAACCGATTGGCAGGCGGTGACCGACGCCATTCAACTGGGATTGGGACAACGGCTGCTGGCCACGGATGCCGACGATTACCCCTTGCTGGACGTGCGCAAGATCGAGTTTGATGGAGCTGCCGTCGAGATAACGGATGGCTGAGCTGACCCCGAAGGATCGCCTGCAACCCTCGCTGTTGGATCGGCTGACCGACGAAGAACCCGACCAGCCGCAGGAGTCTCGCGAGAAACGGGTGTTGTCGCTGAATCGGCTGCGCGAAAGCGTTTTGCGCGACCTGGCGTGGTTGTTCAACGCCAGCGGCGCGTCGAGTGGCGAGAGTTTCGAACGTTATCCCTTCGCCGCCCGCTCCGTGGTTAACTTCGGCTTGCCGGCCTTGACCGGGACGACGGCCCATGGGCTGGATCTTGGGATGCTGGAGCGTGCGTTGCGGCAAGCCGTTCTGGATTTCGAGCCGCGGATTTTGCGCAATACGCTGCGCGTGCGCGCGGCCCTTACCGAGGAACGGATGAGCCATAACGCCTTGACGTTCGAAATCGAGGGCGAGTTGTGGGGGCAGCCCCTGCCGCAGCAACTGTATCTGAAGACCGAGATTGACCTGGAAAGCGGTCAAGTCAAGGTGGAGCAGGCGGATCGGCCGGGAATACGCTGATGGATCCGCGCCTGCTCCAGTATTACAACCAGGAGTTGCAGCATCTGCGCGAAATGGGCGGAGAGTTCGCGCGGGAATTTCCCAAGATCGCCGGGCGACTGGGTCTGGAAGGGTTTGAATGCGCCGATCCCTACGTGGAGCGATTGCTGGAAGGATTCAGTTTTCTGGCGGCGCGGGTGC
>DAIRDI010000143.1:0-7929 GCA_036796235.1 Candidatus Competibacteraceae bacterium
GTGACCTTCGCGGAGTACGACCGGTTCTGCGAGGCCACGGGTAGAGAGCAGCCGGGTGACTCGTGGTGGGGCCGAGGCGTTCGGCCGGTGATCAACGTCTCCTGGGAAGACGCCACAGCGTACTGCAAGTGGCTCTCGGAGCGGACTGGAGCACGCTACAGACTGCCCACGGAGGCGGAATGGGAATATGCCTGTCGGGCTTCGAGCGAAGCGAAGTATTGCTTCGGAGACGACGAGGAGCAACTCGGAAAGTATGCTTGGTACTTGAAGAATGCTGGAGGAAAAACGCATCCGGTCGGAGAGAAACAGGCGAATGCCTGGGGGCTTCACGACGTACATGGCAACGTCCTGGAGTGGGTCCAGGACTGGTACACGAACGACTACTACCGGCGGAGTCCGAGAGAGAATCCCACCGGCCCCGAGTCAGGCTCCGGCCGGGTCGTCCGCGGCGGCTCCTGGGACCTCGACACCGGGAGCTGCCGGTCGGCGGTCCGCTACTGGGACGGCCCCGGCAGCCGCCACGGCGTCCTGGGCTTCCGCTTGGCGAGGACTGGCTCTTGGCCCTCTGACGCTCTTACCCTGACGCGGCAACGAGCGGCGGAGCAGTCCGTTCGGGCGGAAAGCGAGGCCGAGCGAAAACCGGCCTATCGAGCCTACGAAGGTTTTCGGGACCGCCTGAAAGACCGTACCGAAGCGCCGGAGATGGTGTATCTGCCCGGCGGAACCTTCCAGATGGGGGATCTGCAAGGGAAAGGCTCCGAGAATGAAAGACCCATGCATGAGGTCACCCTTGATGCCTTTGCTATGGGGCGTTATCCGGTGACGGTGGGGGAATTCCGGCGCTTCGTGGACGCGACCGGCTATCGAACGGAAGCGGAACGACAAGGCGGTGCCTGGGTGTACGATGGCAAAGAATGGGGTCAAAAGGCCGACGCCCACTGGCGCAACCCTCATTTCCCGCAAGAGGATGCTCAGCCCGTGGTGTGCGTCAGTTGGAACGACGCGGCCGCCTACTGCGAATGGCTCTCCGAGCAAACCGGAGAGCGGTACTCGCTGCCGACCGAGGCGGAGTGGGAGTATGCGTGCCGAGCTTCGAACGAAGCGGAGTATTGCTTCGGAGACAACGAGCGGCAACTCGAAGACTATGCGTGGTACTCGAAGAACGCTGGAGGAGAAACGCATCCGGTCGGAGAGAAGCGAACGAATGCTTGGGGCCTCCACGACGTGCATGGCAACGTCTGGGAGTGGGTGCGAGACTGGTATGGGTCGTACTCGAAGGAGTCTCAGCGGAATCCGACCGGCCCCGAGACGGGCTCCCGCCGGGTCTTCCGCGGCGGCTCCTGGAACAGCGTCGCCGAGAACTGCCGGTCGGCGGTCCGCTACAGGAACGACCCCGGCCGCCGCCACAACGGCCTGGGCTTCCGCCTGGCGAGGCGCGTATAGCCGCGCGTCTTCACCCTGCGGTTCGATCCGACACTTACCCTCTTTGGCTCCACGCTGATACGCAACGGCAGCGCATTCCGCTGCTCGCTCTTCATCGGCGGCGCCACCGCGGAGGGGCGCCCGGCAAACGGACCGGATTGGATGAAACGACGAACCCGCCAAATGATCATAATGTTATTATTATGGTTATAACAAAAAGGAGACTTTCCATGATCGAACTCAAGGTCCGCAAATTTGGCAACTCGCTCGGCGTCCTTCTCCCGAAGGATGTCATCAACCGCTTGCACACGAAAGACGGGCAACCTCTGTTCCTGATCGAAGCGCCGGATGGCGGCTACCGGCTGACGCCCTACGATCCCGTCTTCGAAAAGAAAATGGCGAAAGCCGAAGAGATCATCGGGCGCTATCGCAATACCCTTCACGTTCTCGCCCAGTGACCGAACCGTCGTGGATTGAAGAGCAGGATGCTCTTGCCTTACATGATCGCCTGCTGGCGTTGCACGGCGGCGCGGCGGGTGTGCGCGACCCAACCTTATTAAAATCCGCCCTCGCAAGGCCGCGACAGATCGATGCCTACGCGGATGCGCCCGACCGGATCGACCTGGCGGCGGCCTACACGGCGGGCATCGTGCGCAACCATCCCTTCATCGATGGCAACAAGCGCACCGGCTTCGTGGTCGGCATCCTGTTTCTCGAACTCAACGGCTATACCTTCACGGCGAGCGAGGAGGATGCGACCCAAGCCGTTTTGGAACTGGCCGCCGGTACGCTCGACGAAGCGGGGTACACGGACTTCCTTCGGGCGAATAGCCAATCGCCCCCAGTTTCGAACGGGTGCTGATCCGGGCGGCGTTGGACAGACCGGTACACATCCCCAGGACGCCGCCCGGCTGTTGGGCTGGGGACGCAACCGGATGACGCCCTGTTGTTCGGCCCCGAAACCCGGGGGTTGCCGGCGGCGGTGCTGCGCGACATTCCCGCCGACCAGCGCCTGCGGCTGCCGATGCTGACCCCCAAAGTCGCTACGGTGGAACGAGTTGCAACGCCCGCTCGCCAAAGCGTCAGGCTGGAGGGAAATACCCGAACCCCGGCAACCACTCGCGGAAAAACCGAACAGCTTCCGGGTTCTGGCGCATTCCGTCGATGACGTGCCCCCCGAAGGCGCTGCCGCCCAAGGCGTAATAACCGACCGCTCCACCGCCGATGGCGACGAACCCCACCGCCGCGCCGCCCACCGCGATCCCGCCGACCGCCAGCCCGCCGACGCCGACGAGCGCGCCCAGCGCCAGACCGCCCACGGCGACGATGCCCCGCGCGAGGCCGCCCACGGCCAGCACCCCGGTGGCGATGTCACCGACGGCGATGATCCCGCGGGCGTGACCGCGCAACTCGCCTTTTTCGGGGTCGGGTCCCATGGCGATGTCGTACCAGGGCAGACCCCAGACCTGGCGACTGGACCGCTTGCGGATACTCCGATACGCATAGCCACGGCTCTTGAGCGCGGCGATTTCCCGTTCGAGGGTCGCGATGCGTTGCTTGAGTTGATCGACGTTGTCGCGCATGAGAAGGTCACCACTGGAATTGGCCCAAGGGTGAAATTTTAGCCCGGTCCGCTCAACCCTGCTTGCCGAACCGGTAGTGCGATACGCCCCATTCTTCACCCTGGCGATAGCCGAACAGTTCGGCGCAGGCCATGAAGAACACCCGCCAGCGCTGGAACCAGCGTTCCGCCTGCTCGGGACCGTAAGTCTCGCGGAACAACGCCAGAATTTCATCCCGATGCCGGTCCTGGTTGACCAGCCATGCTTCCAGGGTGCGCTGGTAATGCCGCCCGTTGAAGTGCCACTGCTCCTCCAGTCGCAGGTCATCCTGAAAGCGCGGCAGCAGATCGCGTGACGGCATTAAACCGCCGGTGAAGAAATAACGCCCCATCCAATTATCGTCGCCCTCGGTCTCGAACGGATAGGCCAGTTGCCGGTGGCTGAAGACATGCACGAACAGCTTGCCACCGGGCTTCAGCCAGGCGTGAATGCGCGCCAGTAGCGCCTGATAGTTGCGCATGTGCTCGAACATTTCCACCGACACCACCCGGTCGAAACGGCGGTCGATGGAGAAATCGTTCATGTCGGCGGTGATAACCTGGACGTTGTCGAAACCGCGTTCCCGACAGCGCGTCTCGATAAACTCCCGCTGCGAGTTCGAGTTCGACACCGCCACGATCCGCGAATCCGGATAAAATTCCGCCATCCACAGCGTCAGCGAACCCCAGCCGCAACCCAGTTCCAAAATATCCTGCGCGAAGCCCAGTTCGGCCCGCTCGCAGGTCAATGCCAGCATCGCGGCCTCGGCGGTCGCCAGATCCCTCACCTCGTCCGGCCACCAGCAGGAACTGTATTTCAGCCGGGGACCCAGCGTTTTCAGGAAAAAGCCGACCGGCAGTTCGTAATGTTGTTCGTTAGCCGATGCCGCGTGCAGGGCGATAGGGCTGGCGCGCAGTTCCGCGATCAGTCGTTCCAGCGCTGCGTCGCGCACCCGCTCGTCGCGAGCGTCCTCGGCGCGCAAGCGTTGGGACAGCAGGCGGCGGATGCCCATTCGGGTCAGCCCGTCGGGGACGTAACCCCGCTCCATGAGATCGATGGCGGTTTTCAGCATTAGAAATGCCTCCTTTTGGGAACCCAGGGTACGAACGTGCTGGCGCCGCGCTGACAGGCGCGGGAATCCTCACCGCGACCGGCCAGCGCCTGTTGCTCGGCGAATGCCCGCCGAACGCACTTCCCGACCGAAGCGTGGTCTTGTGGGAAAGCCCTATTCCCCGCCCGGAGCATTTTCATGATTCGCGCCACCATCGTCATTTGCGGAATCCTGCTTGGCCTGCTTGTAGCCACCATTCTGATCGCCAGCAACCACAGCCACGTGCTGGTGGGCTTGCGCCAGATCATCGCCGATCCCTGGGGGGTGGTCACGCTGCTGGATTTGGGCGTGGGTCTGCTGTTCATCGCCGTCTGGATGGCGCTGGTGGAACCCAGCCCGTGGCGGGCGGCGGTGTGGATCGTCGCGCTGTTCTTGCTCGGCAATGCAATCACGCTGATCTATCTGCTGTCGCGGACGTGCCGAGCGCGCCACTTGCGGGATCTGTTCCTGCAACCCCGTTCCAGCGACTGGCGATGACCGGCAGCAACAGAATCGCCAGGGACCACATCCCACCCACTGCGATCAGGGGTCGCCAGCGGATCAGCGAACAACCCCCACCCAAGCGCACCCCCGCGTAGTGCGCCAACGGCCCCGCGACCACGCCCAGCACGCAGGCGAAACAGCCGATTTGCAAGGCGATGAAGTTCATGAGCATGGGGTGGTTTCCTCTTTCTCGATGCCCGGGCGATGTGCGGATGGGGCGTCCAGCAAATTTGCGAAATTCCCTGTTTCCCCTTTGGCATATCGATAAAGCGTTCGCGGTTCTATATCCACTTGTCCGCCCAGGAACTCCAAACATCCCCAATCAGGATCGATTCGGCCGGTCGACAGGGCTTGTTCCGAAACGTGTTGACCAATCAGATCACGCAGGTCGGACTCCATCGCCTCGCCGTTTTGAAAAGTCAGGATAAACCGGTAGGCTCGTTGGTGCTCGATGCTTGCAAGCTTCATGGTTCACTCCAGGGGTTCAACGCGATGGAAGTTTTGCGTATCCCACATCTCTATCAACTCGTCCTGGTGTAGCTCCACCCATTCACGGACGAGCTGACGACATCTGTTCGGCACATGGCCTTCGATGATATTGAGATTCATCAGATCCATGACCGCCTCGTGCTCGCCGTACTTGATGTGAATGTGTCTGGGTGGATGTTCTCGATCAATCAAGAACATGCGAATGATGATTCCATAGAATCGAGAAATTTCCGGCATGGCGGTTGTTTTCGGCAAGATGACGGGGGATTTTCCGGCATCAAGCCAGCGTCGGCGTCAGCGGCTCGCGCCGGCACCGCGGCTTGGTCAGCAATAGCTGCACGGCGCCGATGGCCCGCTCGCGGAAGCCGCCCTCGCAGTAGCACAGGTAGTATTCCCACATGCGAATGAAGGTGTCCGGGAAACCGAGCGCCTGGACCTGATCGAGGTTGGCGAGAAACCGTCCCCGCCAGCAGCGCAGCGTGGTCGCGTAATGCCCGCCGATATCCTCCAGATGAAAGATGCGCAGGTCAGTGGCCCGGCCCAAAATCTCGGCGATGGCGGTGAGCGAAGGCAGAAATCCGCCGGGAAAAATATACTGTCGGATGAAATCCACTTCGTTCCGGTACTGTTCGTATTTCTGATCGGCGACGGTGATGGCTTGCAGCAACATCATGCCGTGCGGTTTCAGCCGTTCGGCGCAGGTGCGAAAGTAGGTATTCAGATGCCGCTCGCCGACCGCCTCGATCATCTCGATCGACACCAGCTTGTCGTACTGGCCGGTCAGGTCGCGATAGTCCTCGCAGAGCACCGTCACCCGGTCCTCCAGCCCCGCTTCCCGCACCCGCTCGCGGGCCAGTTGGTATTGTTCCTGGGAGATGGTGGTGGTGGTGACCCGGCAGCCGTAATGCCGTGCGGCGTGCAGGGCGAACCCTCCCCAGCCGGAACCGATTTCCAGCAGGTGATCGTCCGGTTTGAGCTCCAGCTTGCGGCAGATCCGGTCGTTCTTGGCGATGGAGGCGTCCCGCAAATCCGTGTCGGGCGTGGGGAACACCGCCGCGGAATACATCAGAGTCTCATCCAGAAACAGCCGATAAAACGCATTCCCGAGGTCGTAATGGGCGGCGATGTTGGCGCGGCTGCCGAGACGGGTGTTGTCGCGACGGAGGTTCAGCAGCCGGAACAGCGATATCATCAGCCGGGCCAGGCCCTTTTCCAGACCCAGCAACGCATCCTGATTCAGCACGAAGATCCGCACCAGGCTGGGTAGGTCGTCGCAGGACCATTCGCCCGCCATGTAACCCTCGCCGACCCCGACGCTACCGCGCAGGGCCAGCAGGCGGTAGGCGTTGGGATCGTGGATGGTGACGGTGGCGCGCAACGGACATTCGGCACTGACTCGACCGAATTCCTGGATTTCGGCGGCATCCATGATCGTGACGCAACCGTGCTCGAGCTTTTCCAGCCGCTGGAGCACCGCGCGCCGCAGCCAACGGTCGCTCGAACGCACGCGCCCCGGTTGCCGAGAAGACAGTTCCAGGCTGGAGGACATCACCGATTCTTGGTGCATGAATTCAATGCTCCATGGGTGGACTGGAGGCCGGGGGACGCGGGAAAAACGGAATCCGTTTCCACAGCAACCGCAGCGCCTCCCAGTAAATGGCGGCGAGCACTTTGAGGCTCATAAACGGGAAGCGGAGCAAAATTCCGGCCATGGCCCGCCCGCTCAACGGCCGCCGACGCAAACTTAAGGTGGCGTCGAGCATCCGCGCCTGGTCTTCGAACACAGCGAGATGCACGGCCAAATGAGGCCCTGGCGGCGTGGAATGCCAACCGTAGCGCAACTTCATCGGCAGGAACGGCGAAACATGCATGGCTTTCGGGAACTCGGCGCGCTGGTTGTTGCCGGTCTGGCCGGCCACATCTAGTATGTAGCCGATTTTCTCGCCCCACGGGGTATTGGTGACTTCGGCGACCAGTAGGTCGAGCTCCGCGCCATCGGGCGTAAAACAATAGTAGACACTGATCGGGTTGATGCAGTAACCGAAATAACGCAAATGGGTCAGCAACCGGATCGGACCTTGCGGCCGGCGGCCGTCTTGCCGTTCCGCCAGATCGCGCACGTAAGCGTCCAGCGGGAGCGCGGGATCGCCGAAGTGATCCCGGCGGCGAAACCAAGCCAAGGCGGGCCGACGGGCCGACCATAACCAACGACCCTTGAAGACCGTGTCCAGTTCCGCCAGATCGAGGTAGACCATGAATAATCGATACTCAAACTGGTGCGGACGCGGAAAAAAACGCCGGTGGCGAACGTGGCCGACGTAAAGGCTGCTGTGCGTGGCGATGTTCCCGGTCTCCTCCGGCGGGGAGACCAGGGTGGGAGGAGCGTGCATGCCGCCAGCCATCGTTTTATCGCGCCCAAATCTCGTTCGTAAAAGGTTTGTCTAAAAATATCAGGCCATATTTATACATAACCGTTATTATTTATACAATACCTATTCAAAAATTTTCAGGACGCAAGGCCCTCCAAGCGAAAGTCCTGGGAAAATCTCATGGCGCTGCCTATCCCGGCAAGCGGAGGCGCGCTCGACGATCGCTCGGTTCACCGTTCAATCCACAACCCCATACCGTTCCCGATAAACCCGCAGGGTCGCCAGGGATTCCGCGTGCTCCGGCCGCTCGGCCAGATACGCCACCAGATCGTCCAAGGCGACGATGCGGGTCACGGGGATGTGGTGGGCGCGCTCGACTTCCTGCACGGCCGACCATTCGCCCTGACCGCGCTCCTGGCGATCCAGGGCAATGATCACCCCCGCCGGGGTCGCG
>DAIRDI010000144.1:0-7865 GCA_036796235.1 Candidatus Competibacteraceae bacterium
CCGAGTACCTGAAAACTGGTTACTGGAGCAGTAAATCCATTCCGGAAGCCTGTCGGGAAGGCGAGGTGCGCGTGCTCTGGGATGGAGAAGCGCACGGGTTTTCGCGACTTCCAGACGACGAAGAGCTCTCCTTCGGACAAGACGCCAGCTATTTTCACTATATTTCCAACGAAACCGTCGAGGGCCTGCAATTTCACCGCATCCCCGGTCGGGACGACGTTTTGCGGATTTGCGATATGTCGTCGGACTTCCTGTCCCGCCCCATCGACGTCGACCGCTTCTCGCTGATCTACGCCCATTCGCAAAAAAACCTGGGACCGGCCGGCGTCACCCTGGTCCTGTTGCGCGATGAACTGCTCCAGCGCACGCCAGACGACTTGCACACCATTCTGGATTATCGTCCGCACGTCGCCAAACGATCCATCTATAACACGCCGCCCGTTTTCGCCATCTATGTCACGCTGTTGGTGACCCGTTGGCTGCGGGACGAGATCGGCGGTTTGGCCGCGATGGAAGCCATCAACAAAGCCAAGGCGGCCTTGCTCTATCAATTCCTCGACGAAAGCCCCGATTTCTACCGACAGCGCGCCGCCGTGAAGGATCGATCGGTCATGAACGTGGTTTTCAACCTGCCGACCCTCGAATTGGAACAGCATTTTTTACAAGCAACGGAAGCCGCGGGTTTTGCCGGATTGAGCGGCCATCGCACGATCGGTGGCGTGCGGGCGTCGCTCTATAACGCCGTAACCGCCGATGCGGTGGCGGCGCTCTGCGAGTTCATGCGCGATTTCCAGCGCCGCGCGAATGTTTCGAGAAGCCGCGCGAATGTTTCGAGGAGCCGCGTTTATGGATGACTCGGTCCGCTTTCGTGAAGCGCCGTGGCCGGTCTTGCGCAATGCGGTTGAAAGCCTGCTGCTGCAACACCGCCCCCATACCTGCTACGGTTTTAGCGAAGCCGATGTCACGACGGCCTTGACGACGATTGCAGCGTATCAACGAGAACTGCGCATCGCCGTGTCGTTTCACGCCTTCGCGCTTCATTGTCTGGCTCGGGCCGCAGCGGAACATCCCGCGGTGTTGACCTACCGGTACCGACGCAAGCTGATCACCTTTGAAGACGTCGATGTCGCCACCGCCATCGACCAACGCCTGCCCGATGGCGTGCGGCTCCCGGTCGGTTACACGGTGCGCGCGGCCCAGACCAAGAGCCTGGCCGACCTTAATTGGGAGTTGCGCCAAGCCATCCGCGCGCGGCAAATCGACAGCGATGCGCTCCGCTTGCGCCGGCGGGTGGCGCGCTGGCCCAGGATCGCGCGGCGCTTGGTGAGTTGGCGGATCGGCCGGAATCCCTTTTTGCTACGCCGCTTTCATGGCGTGATCGGCCTGACCAACCTGCAATCCCCAGGGCTCGACACCCCTTTTTATGCGCTGCCGCCCAATATCTTCACGCTGACCTTGACGATTGGCTCGACGGTGAAACGACCGACAACTCCCGGCGACGAACCCAATACGGGCAAAAAAATCGTGTGTCTGGCCGCGGGAGCGGATCACCTCGTGATCGATGGGATGGCTTTGTCGCGCTTCGCTCAGCGTCTCGTCGAGTTGTTGGAATCCGCGGCGGGCCTCGATCAACAATTCCTGCTGGAAACCCGGCGACTGCTGCAACAAGCCAACCGAGTACCGTCATTATGAATCCACGCGTCATTCCCTTCGTACCCGGCCATTGGTTGTTCGGTCATGCTCGGCTGATGCAGAAAGACGCGCATCGCCTGGTGGCTGATCTCTGTCAGGCGCGGGAAGGCATCGTCCGCTTTCGGGTGATGAACCGCCGCTTCGTGGCGACCACGAACCCGGCTTATGTCCGCCATTGGCTGGTTACCCGCCACGAACGCTACGGCCGGAGCTTTCCCATGCGGAATGGCGGGCTGGTGCTTGACGGGGGATTGCTGACCTCGGATGGCGAGCATTGGCTGCGCCGCCGCCGCACCCTGCTGCCTCCCTTTCGCCCGAGCCGGTTGGCTCCGCTCGTCGAGGCCACTCACGCCGCGACAGGGGCGCTACTGGAACGCTGGGAAGCGTTGCGGCGCCGGGGAGAACCGGTCTCCATCGCCCGGGAAATGCGCCGCCTAACCCTGGATGTGATGTCGCGAATGCTGTTCTCCGAACCGATGGCGCCGGACACTGCCGATGGCTTTGGTGACAAGGTCACGCAGGGATTGCAGCTTGTCTTCCGCCGCAATTATTATCCGTTGCCATTACCCTTTTGGCTGCCCGCCCCGGATCATTTGCGGTTGCGGCGCATCAAGTCGCAACTCGACCAATACATGCTGAAACGGATCATGGAGCGTCGCGCTTCGCCTCCGTCCGAACCCAGGGATCTGCTGGATTTTATCCGCGGCGCCCGGGACCCCGACAGTGGAACGCCCCTGTCCGCCGAAGAGTTGCTGGCGGAAGTGAAAACCGTGTTCGTCGCCGGTTTCGAAACCGCCGCCACGGCCTTGACTTGGGCGCTTTATTCGCTGGCCAGACATCCCGAGGAAGACTCAGCCTGGGCGACCGAACTCGACGCCGTTTTAGCGAATCGCCCGCCAGCCTGGGAGGATATCCCACGACTCACGTATCTGAGCAGCGCGATTCACGAGACCCTGCGCTTATATCCGCCGGTCTTCGCCACCGTTCGCGAAGCGCTGGTGGATGACGAGATGGACGGCTACCGCCTGCCCAAGGGAACGCTGTGTCTGGCCTCGATCTTCGGCATACACCGTTCTCCCGTCTGGTGGCCGGACCCCGAGGCTTTTCGTCCCGCTCGTTTTGCCCCTGGCTGTCCCTGGCCGAAAGACGCCTTTCTTCCGTTCGCCACGGGCAAACACGTCTGTATCGGCAACCATTTTTCGCTGCTGGAAATGACCGTGGCCCTGGCCACGATCGGCCAGCGCTATCGGCTCGAGCCGGTCGATGACCGGCCCCTGGGAATGCGGCCGCAAGTGACCCTGGCGCCGGATCGAGAGCTTTTCCTCCGGTTGCGGCCCCGCTGATGAGCCAGACCTTCGAGTGTCTCGACCTCACGGATCGCGCCGCCCTCGCCGAATACGAACGCGCTTTCTACGCCGCTTTCGTCCGGGTGACGGGCAACCGGCTGATCCGTGCCTTGTGGGTGTGGGATGATGCCGAACGGCGGTTGGCGACTCGCATCGCCTATGGGGATCAGCTCATTTTCGTTGTTCGCAATGCGGCGGGAAATATCGAAACCGCGATAGCGACCAATATCGCTTGCCGGGATTGGCAAGCGGCGGCTTTCGGTTTCAACGGTCCCACCGAACAAGAAGCTTGCTGCGAGATCCTGACCTTTTTCACGGTCGCGGATTATCGGCTGGGCTTCAAGCTGCGGTTTTGGGAGGCGTGTTTCGCCGAATTGCGTCGGCGGGGCCTGCAAACCGCCTATGCCACGACCGCCGCTCGACTGCTGCTGGCCTACCAGCGGCTTGGAGGCGTGCTCTTGGAGCAAAAGGAAATCGCTGACGAAATGCGTTATTTCCTGAAGTTTTCCCTGGAAAGGGCCTGGATGAAGCGCCGTTTTGAGCGCTGAATACGAAGCCGCGCCAAGAGGTCTACCTCGGTCGCCCGATCCCCAGTTTTTGCATGCGCGCGTTCAGGGTGGTCGGCTTGATTCCCAACAGCTTGGCCGCGCCGTGTGGGCCGCTGACTTTCCACTGGGTCTGTTGCAGCGCCTCCAGAATATGCTCGCGTTCGTAAGCCTCCAGCGTTTTGATCTCCGATGATGGCATCAAAGGAGAGGCCCGCGGCAACCAGCCCCCAGGCTCGAGCCGGCCGCCCTGGCTGAGAATCACGCCCCGTTCGATCACATGCTCCAACTCTCGCACGTTGCCAGGCCACGGGTAGGCCATCAGCGCATCCAGCACTTGAGGGCTGATCGTTTGTATCGAGCGGCCGATTTTCTTGCCGTATTTGGCGACGAAATAATGAATCAGTAACTGGATGTCTTCTTGACGTTCGCGCAACGGCGGCACGGCGACGGGGAAAACATGGAGCCGGTAATAAAGATCTTCACGGAATTTACCTTCCGCCATGGCCTTGCCCAGATCGCGATTGGTGGCGGCGATCACCCGCGCGTCGACCTTACGCACGGTCGCGCTACCCAACCGCTCGAATTCCCCTTCCTGCAAGACGCGTAGCAATTTGGCTTGCAAATCCAGCGGCAGCTCGCCGATCTCATCGAGAAAGATCGTGCCCTGATCGGCCAGCTCGAAGCGTCCCAGCTTGCGCGCGATGGCGCCGGTAAACGCGCCCTTCTCGTGGCCAAACAGCTCGCTCTCGACCAGTCCCGCGGACAAGGTGGCGCAATTCACCGTGACCATGACCTTATCCTGACGGCGGCTGAGCTTATGGATGGAGCGCGCGATCAATTCCTTGCCGGTTCCCGTCTCGCCCAGAACGAGCACGGTCGTGTCCGTTTCGGCGACCTGCTTCAAACCATGAAGTAGCTGTTGCATCGGCGCCGAAACGCCGATCATGTCGGGGAAGCCCGCTTCGGCGTGGATCACCGCCTGCAAGCGGGCATTTTCCCGCTGGACCTGCTGCAATTTTTGCTCGGCGCGCTGGCGGATCGTGGCGTCGCGCAGGATGAGGGTCAGATACCGTTTGTCTCCCAACTCGAAAGGCGAGAGGGAGAGATCCACGGGAAAGGATTCCCCGTCGGTGCGGAACGCGGTCAGCCCTTCGGCCCACATGTAATGCTGATGCCAATCGCTCCGGGCAAATTCCCGCATGGACAGTTCCAGCAAGTGTTGGAACCGTTCGGAAAGCAATCGCGTCAGCGGTTGCCCCAGTTGGGTGGCGCCCGAGCAGCGAAACGCGCCTTCGGCCGCGCGATTGAACAAGGTGACGCAGCGTTGCTCGTCGAGCACCACGATGGCGTCCATGGCGGAATCGAGGATCTGCGTCAGCCAGGCTTGACTCTCGTGCAGCGCCGCCTCCATCCGCTTGCGCTCGGAGACCTCGCGCACCAGCGCGATCACGCCGGGCCGGCCGTCGATATCGACGACCGAGGCCGAGATCTCCGCCGGCAAACACTCACCGGTTTTAGTCGCGCAGCTCAATTCGTCGGTCCATCCGTGACTGTCGCGCAACACCGCCGTGGTGAAAGCCAGCATCCGCGGCATCTCGTGAGGATGCACGCCGCTGATGGGCGTGGCCAGCAACTCGGCGCGGGAATACCCCAGCATGGCGCAAGCGCGCGGATTGGCTTCGACGATCCGATCCTGAGCGGGATCGAGGATGAAGATCGCATCGTTCGAATGCGCGAAGATCTGGTGGTAACGTTCCGCGCTGTCGTGTGGTATCGGTTGCATTTGCCCGCGAGCCTTTCGTTCTTGAGTCGGCCAAGCTGAAAGTTCTTATTCTCTGCGCCGATACTCCTCGGCATGTTCGGCGCTGTAAAGATATGAGGCCGGAAACCCTTCCGGCTGGATCACCCGCCCGACCAAGATCAGCGCGGTTCGGGTGAAGCCCTTGGCTTCGACTTGTTCCGCGATGGTGTCCAGAGTGCCGACCACGCCGTCCTGATCCGGCCACGACACTCGGTGCAGCACGGCCGCCGGGCAGTCCGCGCCGTAGTGCGGCGTCAGTTCCGCTACGATCTCCCGCAGTTGGTCCACGCTGAGGTAAATCGCCAGCGTGGCTCGATGGCGCGCCAGTTCCGGCAGGCTTTCGCCCGCCGGCACCGGGGTTTTGCCGCCGCGGCGGGTGAAAATAATGGTCTGGCTGATTCCCGGCAAGGTCAGTTCCCGGCGTAGAAGGGCGGCTCCAGCGAAGGCGGCGGTCACGCCCGGCACCACTTCGTAGGGGATGTCCAGCCGGTCCAACGCGCGCATCTGTTCGCCGATGGCGCCATACAGCGCGGGATCGCCGGTATGCACCCGCGCCACGTCCAGACCTTTCTCGTGCGCGGCGCGAATCCGAGCGATGATGTCATCCAGGCTCAGATCGGCGGTATTGACGATCTCGGCGGTGGGATTGGCGGTCAGCACAACCTCTTTCGGCACCAGCGAACCGGCGTACAACACCAGCGGGCACTGGCGAATCAGGCGCTGGCCCTTGACGGTGATCAATTCGGGATCGCCGGGACCGGCGCCGATGAAATAGACGGTCATGGGGTTGGATAGCCTCGCTTCCGGGTAGTTGTGACGGACGGCTTACGGCGGGTCAGTTTCTTAAGGCGCCCAGGAATTCGATGATCCGGGCGCGCTCCTGGGGGTCGGGCAAACCCGTGAGGATTTTGGTGGTGCCCGGCAGGAAACCGCCGGGATCGGCGAGATACGCATCCAGCTCCGGTTCGGTCCACACGCCCTCCGCCTCGGCGAGCGCGAGGGAGTAGCCATATCCCTTAGCGCCCGCCTTGGGCGCGCCGACGATGCCCCAGAGACTGGGCGCGACCCGCCAGGGTGCGTTTCTTTCCAGACTGTGGCAGACCACGCACTGGCCGGCCGCGCTGTCCCAGCCCGCCGGCTTGGTGGCGTATCGGAAAGTTTCAGCCGAGGCGAACTGGCCGGATTCCGAGTTAATCGCCCACCACAAACCGCCTACCAGCAATAGGGCCATAGCGATCAACGCCGCCGGCCGCAGCAGTGTTTTTTGCATGTCGCCGTCCTCTTTCCGCGAAGTTTTCTTGATTTGTCTGAATTTGAACTATAGTTCTTAAAAATAAGTATAGCGATCAGATGAGTTGATCTCTTGGCGCGTCGACGGAAAGTCCGTCTCGGACGATGGCTTTGCGGAGTGCGCTCGAAATAATAGAGCACGCGGTTTTGAGGAGGGCGATCGATGGCGAGGCAATGTGGTGGGGCGCTGGGCGTGAATTGTCTGAGCTGTCAGTTACGCCAGCACAGCGAGTGGCGCGTCCTGAATGAGGAGGAAACCCGGTTTCTTTCGCGCAACCGCAAAAGTCGGGAATATCGCGCGGGCGAGTCGATTTTTGCGATGGGCGAACCCAGTCATGGTCTCTACTGCATGGTTTCGGGCACGGCCGCCATCCGTAAAGGTGATGCCGAGGGCAACACCGCGCTGCTGCGGATTCTATATCCTGGCGATACCCTGGGTTATCGCGGGGTGTTGCTGGACGAGAAGCGTCGCTATGGCGCCGAGGCGCTGGGACCGAGCCGGATCTGTTTCATCGACAAGCCGGTGTTTAAGACGCTGCTCGACCGGAATCCGGCGTTAAGCCAGCAATTTTTGCATCGCATCGCCAAGGACATGGATGAAGCGCACGACCATTTGGTCCGGAACGCCACACTGTCCAATCGCGATAAATTCGTCCACCTGCTCCATGCCCTGATGAATCGCGGTGGTTGCACCGCCACCGACGGCAGTCGGTTCATGGAATTACCGTTGTCGCGGCGCGATTTGGCGTCGATGATCGGCACCCGCCACGAAACCCTGTCCCGCATCATCGGCCGACTGGAGGAAGACGGCGTGGCCCGCTTTTCCGGGCGCACCGTTCACGTCCGGAAACCTCATGCCCTGCTCCAAGTGATGCAACGACCGGCGCTGCTGGATTAAAGCCGGTTGCCTGGGGTGACTGGGTCGGAACCGACCCGGCGGCCTTGCCGGATCGCGCTCAAATCGGCGGGGTTTGCGCCGCCAGCCAAGCCCCGAGATCGTCCGGTGTCCGAAAATCCAGCAGCGCTTCCATCAGGGCTTCCGCCTGGTCCAGGGACAGGCGACGAATCGGTTGTTCGTGGGCGGACGCCAGGGGGCTCTCCGAACCGCCGCCGCAAAAGTCGTCCAGAATGGTCTCCACGAACGCTTGCGCCACGATCATCCACCGGCAAACAACCCTTCCATCCCAT
>DAIRDI010000145.1:0-7807 GCA_036796235.1 Candidatus Competibacteraceae bacterium
GGCGCGGATACTCCCCCTCCGTCTGCAAGGCTTTCAGAAAATAGAGACTCAGGGTCGGGTTGTAGAGACGTTCCCCACCGTCCTCGCTAAAGCAATAACCGTTATAGAAGGTGCGCATGATCTCCAGGGCGTCCGCCGCCGACCAGGAGCCACCCTCGGCGGCCAGGCGTTCCAGGACCGTCGCGATTTCCGCTTCCGTAAAACCACAGAGGTCGTTGAATGCCGCCTTGAGGTAGATGCTCTCGCCCACGTTATAGCCGCTGGTGATATCGCTGAGAGCCACCGGCGAGACGCCGGTGATGAACACCCGGTCGACCCCTCGTCCGCCCGCCGCCGCCTTGACCGCCTTGAAGACGGTTTTCAGCAGACCTTCGCCATAGAGCAGAGCCTCGTAGTACGCCTGCTTGCGTCCGGCCATCAGGACGTCGTTGGCGAAGTTGTCGTATTCGTCGATCAGCAGGTAGATCTTTCGACCGGCCGCCCGGGTGGCGATCAGGACCGACTCCAGCGAGGAGAGGGCGTTATCGGGGTGCAGAGTGATCGGCAAGGGGAGGTCGGCGGCGTAATTCACGGCGAATTCGGTTATTCGATCGTTGAGATGCTGATGCAGCGCCGCTTCGATCTCCTTCAATTCGCCCTGGGCTTTCACCAGGGAAAAATCCCACTTCATCACGAAATACTGATTGTGCAGCGGCGTGGGATTCCGGCCGATGGCCAGATGACCGAACAGCGCCTCAAATTGCGCGGCCCGGTTGACGTCGTAATAGTGTTCCAGCATCGACAGCAGCAGGCTTTTGCCGAAGCGGCGCGGGCGGATGAAGATCAGTTGCCGGCCGGCGTCCTCCAGTCGCGGAATCCGGTCGGTGCGATCCTGGTAGAAGTAGCCCTCCTGGATCAGGGTGGCGAAGTCGCTGAGACCGTAAGGGAATTTCATGGCGCGGTCGGCTCCATTCTTTCCATTCTTTATCCAGGCACTCGCGTGGACTCAGCGCAATACCAGATTCAATTCCGCCCGGCCGCGCACGATTCCAAGCAGTAGAGTATCTTGGCCAGCGGCGGCCCGGCGCATTTCGGCGGTGCTGGAAATCACCCGGTGGTTGACGGCGGTGATCACGTCGTTCGGGCGCAATCCGGCGCGCGCCGCCGGGCTGCCCGATGCAACCTGCGCGACCCGCACGCCTTGCACCCGGCCCGCCAGCGGCGAACCGGGACCGATGTCTTCAAAGCTGGCGCCGGCCAGACGCGGGTTGATCGCATCGC
The DNA here is from genome assembly GCA_036796235.1 of Candidatus Competibacteraceae bacterium. GTDB lineage: Bacteria > Pseudomonadota > Gammaproteobacteria > Competibacterales > Competibacteraceae > REEE01. The sequence goes on from DAIRDI010000145.1 coordinate 1,261, forward strand.
CTTCGGCCGTGGCTAGCGCGTACTCGCCGACCTTCGCGTTGATGGTGAGCGGTTTGCCCTCGCGAAGGATATCCAGGCGCACCGACGCGCCCACTTCCAGCAGCCCGATGGCGTTGCGCAGCGCGCTGCCATCGCGAATCGGCCGGCCGTTGACCCGCAGCACGACATCGCCTTCCCGCAGACCGGCGCGGGCGGCGGTGGAGCGGGGCGCGACCTGGGCGATCACCGCGCCCTGCTGCATGGGGATGTTGAAGGCGCTCGCCAGTTCCGGGGTGAGATCCTGCACCGATACGCCCAACTGGCCGCGCCGCACCGCGCCGTGGGCGACGATCTGTTCCATCAACCGCGACACCATATTGCTGGGAATGGCGAACCCGATGCCGACATTGCCGCCGCCGGGGGCGATGATCGCGGTGTTGACCCCGACCAGCTCGCCGCGCAGGTTGACCAGCGCTCCGCCGGAATTGCCGGGGTTGATCGACGCATCGGTCTGAATGAAATCCTCGTACCCCTGAATGCCCAGCCCGGTGCGGCCCAGGGCGCTGACGATACCGGAGGTCACGGTTTGGCCCAAGCCGAACGGATTGCCGATGGCGACCACGAAGTCGCCGACCCGCAGGCGGTCGGAGTCGGCCAACGGCAGAGCGGTCAGGTTGCCGCTGGGCACCTGGATCACCGCCACGTCGCTTTCCGGATCGGAACCGATGACCTTGGCTTCAAGCCGGCGCCCGTCGTTGAGGGTGACCATAATGGTGTCGGCGCCATCGACGACGTGGTGGTTGGTGATGACGAAGCCCCGGCGCGCGTCCACCACCACTCCGGAACCGACGCTTTGCGCCCGGCGCTCGCGCGGCTGGTCGGGGATGTTGAAGAAATGGCGGAAGAATGGATCGTCCAGCAATGGATTGCGCCGCAGCGCTACCCGGCTTTCGGTCGCGATGTTCACCACCGCCGGGGTGGCTCGCTCCAGCATGGGCGCCAGAGTCGGCAGCGGCTGGCCGTCGACGGCGGCGGGCAGGGCGGCTGGAAGAGGCAGCGGGATGGCGACGGCCAGGCACAACGCCAACAGGGCGGCGGCTAGGGAGCGTTGAATGGTCATGGTGCTGGGAAAGCCTCTGTGTTCGGGATTCAAATCGGTGGGGAGCGCTATCACTAACATCCCTTATTGCCCCCTTATTGCCAGTGAGCGCGCGGATCGAACGGGAGTTCCCGCGCCATGCGCTCGAACAGCTCGCGCGCCGCTTCGCTGTCGGCCGGCGGATTGACGATCCGCAGCACCACGAACTGATCGCCGGGCGGTTGGCCGGGCAGACCGCGACCGCGCAGGCGCAGGCGCTGGCCGTTGCGGGCGTTGGCCGCGATGTTGAGCGTGACGGGTCCGCCGAGCGTCGGAACCTCGATCTTGCAGCCCAGCGCCGCTTCCCACGGAGCCAGCGGCAGTTCCAGGGTCAGGTCGCGGTTCTTGACCTGATACAGCGGGTGCGGTCGGATCGTCACTTCCAGATAAAGATCGCCGCTGGGACCGCCCCCGCCGCCAGGGCCGCCCTGACCGGCCAACCGAATCTTCTGCCCGGTGGTGACGCCGGCGGGAATCTTGACGTTCAGGGCGCGGGTCCGGGTGCTGACCCGGCCGCTGGCGTCCCGCTCCGGGATTTGCAGTTGCAGGGAACGGTTGCCGCCCTGATAGGCTTCTTCCAGGCTGATCTCCAGCGGCACTTTTTGGCTCTGGCCAGGACTTTGGAAGCCCCGCCCACCGCCGAAACCAGGACCCGCGCCGGCGCCGCCCAGGTTGCTGAACAGCGATTCGAAGAAGTCGCTGAATTCGCGCCCGCCGAACCCGGCGGCGAACGGCGATTCGCCCGGACCGCCCGGACCGCCGGCCCGGCCGCGCCAGCCAGGCGGCGGCCGGAATTCCTGGCCGGCTTTCCAGTTGCTGCCGAGCTGGTCGTAAGCGGCGCGTTTTTCTGGGTCGCGCAGTACCTCGTAGGCTTCGGCCAGTTCCTTGAAGCGTTCCTCGGCGTTGGTTTCCTTGCTGACGTCGGGGTGATACTTGCGCGCCAGCCGGCGATAGGCTTTCTTGATATCCTCCATGGAGGCGTCGCGGGCGACGCCGAGGATTTGATAGTAATCCTGATATTTCATGCCGGTTCCTGGCGGTTAAGAAGGACAACCGGCGGGGCGACCGCCGGCCGGGGTCGTTCAGCCCTCAATCTTAATGGTCCGCGACACGGTGCGCGTCAGTTTGGGAATACCGATTTCCAAGTTGGTGCATGTGCCGCCAGGGGGCGCGATGGCTGGGATTCATCATGGGTGTGACCTCATGGAAGGGAAGCATCGGTGCTGTTTGGATAAAGAGATAAGGCTGGCGTGCTGGATTTCAAGCGCCGCCGGCCCCGGGCGTTCCGCGAATTTCCCGCCGGCCTCGCCTCCCTCGTCCGAACGACAGGCGTTTCGCCTACAATGCGCGCTTTCCACGCCATTCACTATAAAGTTCTCATGCCCACCCTTCGCTATATCTTGACCATCGCCTGCCCGGATCAGGTGGGTATCGTGGCGGCCGTATCCAACGCGCTGGCCATCCATCACGGCAATATCGTGGAATCCAGCCAATTCAGCGACACTGCGTCCGGCCGGTTTTTCATGCGGCTGGTGTTCGATCTGGACGAAGCGAACCAGCCCGTCTTGCTGGAACATTTCGCGTCATTGGCCGGCCGGTTCGCGATGGACTGGCATCTGTACGATCCGCGCTCGCTGCTCCGGGTGTTGATCCTGGTGTCCAAGGCCGATCACTGCTTGAACGATCTGCTGTACCGGCACCGCACCGGGGCGCTGCCGATGGCGATTACCGCGATTGTGTCGAACCACCGCGATCTGGCGCATCTGGCGGAGTGGCATGCGATCCCCTACCACTATCTGCCGGTGACGGCGGCGACCAAGCCGGAGCAGGAGCGACGGATTCTGGATCTGGTCGAGCAGACCGGGACCGAACTGGTGGTGCTGGCCCGGTACATGCAAATTCTGTCGCCGGAATTGTGCCAGGCGCTGGCGGGGCGGGCGATCAACATTCACCATTCCTTCCTGCCCGGCTTCAAGGGCGCGAAGCCCTACCATCAGGCGCATACGCGCGGGGTGAAACTGATCGGCGCCACCGCGCATTTCGTGACCGCCAATCTGGATGAAGGGCCGATCGTCGAGCAGGAAGTGGAACGGGTCGATCACGCGCATACGCCGGAGCGGCTGGCGGCGGTGGGCCGCGACATCGAGAACATCGTGCTGGCGCGGGCGATGCATTATTACCTGGAGCGACGAGTGTTTCTTGACGGCGCCAAGACGGTGGTGCTGCGGTAGACCGTACCTTCTCCCATTTGCCTGGAGCGCCATGGATTCCTCATCCACCCTCTGGCTCGCCGCCTTTCTGCTCGGATTGACCGGTGGAGTGCATTGTTTCGGTATGTGCGGCGGCATCGTGGGGGCGTTGACCCTGGGGTTGCCATCGGGACCGGGGCATCCGCTACTGGCCCGCTTGCCGTATCTGCTGGCGTATAACATGGGCCGCATCGCCAGTTACGCCGCCGCCGGGGCGCTGGCCGGGGGCGTGGGGGCGTGGGCGGCGCATTTACTGGCCGTGCATCATGCCCAACTGGGGCTGCAAATCCTCGCCGGCCTGTTCATGATCCTGCTGGGCTGCTATCTGGCCGGCTGGTGGCTGGCGCTCGCGCGCGTGGAGCAGGCCGGCGGCGTGCTGTGGCGGCGGATCGAGCCGCTGGGCCGACGGTTGTTCCCGGTGCGCACGCCGGTTCGGGCGCTGGGCATCGGGTTGGTCTGGGGCTGGTTGCCGTGCGGTTTGGTCTACAGCGTGCTGGTCTGGGCGATCGCGGCCGGTGGGGCGGCGCAGGGCGCGCTGCTGCTCTTGAGTTTCGGCCTGGGTACGCTGCCGGTCCTGCTGGCGATGGGCGCGACCGCGGCGACGCTGGCGGCATTCGTGCGCCGGCCGGCGGTGCGCTCCGTCGCCGGGGGGTTGGTGATCCTGTTTGGGTTCTATGAGATCGGGCTGGCGATCAGGATGTTGTGGGGCTGAACGACTATACTTTAATAATGAGAATCCGATGACTGGAGGCGGTCGGACGTGACGAGTACCGAGGGTAGCGACCGACGGGATGACGGAACAACCCGACGCGAAGGCGATGCGTGGTGGTTGCGGGCGTTGTTCGACAACGCCCTGGACGCCATCCTGATCGCCGACGACACTGGCCGTTATGTGGACGCCAACCCAGCGGCGTGCGCGTTGCTCGGATACGCGCACGCCGAACTCCTGCGGCTTTCGGTGTGGGAACTGACGCCAGCCAGGGTCCGAGAACAGGCCGAGGCGCGCTGGCGCGAATTCGGGGCCAGCGGTCAGCAGAGTGGCGAGTTCACGCTCCAGCGCCAGGATGGCGCCCTGGTGGAGGTCGAATACCGGGCCGTGGCCGATTTCCTCCCCGGCCTGCATTTGTCGATCCTGAGAGATATTACCGCACGCAAGGAAGCGGAGACCGCGCTCCGAGTGAGCGAGGCCCAGTACCGGGCTGTGATCGAGACCTCCCAGGACGGATTCTGGGTCATCGACCGGGAAGGTCGCCTGTTGGAAGCGAACGAAACGTATGCGCGCTTGTCCGGCTACAGTCGCGCCGAACTGCGCGAGATGCGCGTCGCCGATCTGGAGGCGAACCATGGTCCCGCCGAGATCGCCAGGCAAATCGCAATAGTCATCCGGGAAAGCGGCTGTTTGTTTCAAACCCGGCACCGAGCCAAAAGCGGGCGGATTTGGCAGGCTGAAATCAATTGTTCGTATTGGCCGATTGCGGGCGGTCGAATTTTCGTCTTCATTCGCGACGTTCGCCGCCGGCAGCGCTCCGAGATGCTGCTGAAGGCTCGTTTGCACCTGTCCGACATCGCCCTCAAGGGCAACCTCAACGATCTGCTGCAAGCCGCGCTGGATGTGGCCGAACAGTTCACCGGCAGCGATATCGGGTTTTTTCACTTCGTCGATCCCGACCAGGAACACCTCACCCTGCAAGCCTGGTCGACCAACACGCTGAAGCTCATGTGCGTGGCCGAGGGCCAAGGCTTGCACTATCCCATCAGCGAAGCTGGCGTCTGGGCGGAGTGCATCCACCGTCGCGCGCCGGTCATTCACAACGATTACTCCGCTCTTCCCGGCAGGAAGGGATTACCCGAAGGTCATGCGCCGGTGGCGTGCGAACTCACCATTCCCATCTTCCGCAACGACCGGATCGCGGCCATCATCGGCGTGGGCAACAAGCCAGAAGATTACACCGAGGATGATGTGGAGGTGCTGGGGGAACTGGCGTCGATACTCATGGACCTGGTCGAACGCAAGCAGGCCGAGCAAACGCTGCGCTATTACGAGCACATCGTGGCGGCTACCCCGGATTCGGTGGCGCTGGTCGACCGAAACTATGTCTACCTGGCGGTCAACGCCGAATACCTGCGCCGGACCGGTCAACCCCGCGAAGCCATCGTCGGGCGCTCCGTCAGCGCGGTGATGGGTGAAGAGGTCTTTCAAACTCTGCTCAAGGACAAGCTGGACCGTTGCCTGGCCGGCGAGCTGGTGCGGTATCAGGACTGGTTCGATTTCGCCGGCAAGGGTCGCCGCTTTCTCGATGTCAGCTACGCGCCGTATCGGGATGAAACGGAGCTGGTCGCGGGCATCGCGGTCAGCAGTCGCGATATCACCGAGCTCAAGCAAGTTGAGGAGTGCTTGCGTGAAAGTGAAGCGAAACTGCAAAGCATCTTTCGGGCGGCGCCGATCGGTCTTGGCTTAATGGTTGATCGGGTCTTTCTAGAGGTCAATCAGGCCACATGTCAATTGCTCGGCTATGCGCGCGCGGAGTTGATCGGAAAAAACGCGCGCCTCGTTTATTCCAGCCAGGCGGATTTCGATTTCGTGGGCACGGAAAAATATCGGCAAATCAAGGAGCGCGGAATCGGTACGGTCGAAACTCGCTGGCGGCGCAAAGATGGCGTCATCCTCGATGTCCTGGTTAGCTCCGCCGCCATCGATCCCGGCGATCTCTCCAGGGGAATTTACTTCGCGGCCGCGAACATCACCGAACGTAAACGGACGGAGGCTCGTTTGGCCGAGAACGCCCAGCGCCTGCAACAGCTCTCCCGGCGGCTGCTCTCGGTGCAGGAAGAAGAGCGCCGCGCCCTGGCGCGCGAACTGCACGATGATTTAGGCCAGCAACTGGTCGTGCTCAAGCTTAACCTGGCCATGCTGGAACGCGATCTGCGGGGTTCGGCCTATCAGGATCGTCTCATCGATTGTATCCATCTCGCCGAACAGGGCAGGGAAAGCATCAAACAAGCTATCCGTCGGCTGCGCCCGGCGCTCCTCGACGACCTGGGGCTGGCCGAGGCGCTGCACTGGTACGCACGCAGCCAAACCGAACGCACCGGCTGCGCGATCGAGGTGCGGGACCGGTTGCCGTCGTTGTTGTCTCCGGACTTGGAGACGGCGGTGTTTCGCATCGTCCAGGAAGCGGTC
>DAIRDI010000146.1:0-7794 GCA_036796235.1 Candidatus Competibacteraceae bacterium
TGGACATTCTGCGCGTGGAAATCGAGCAGATCGGCGAAGACCCCGACGGGTTTCTGGCCTTGGCCTCGGTCGCCGACATCACGCCAGCCGCCCGCAGCGAAGCTCTGGTGGGTTATGCCGAACAAATGGAGCGCTTGGGGGATGCCTCGGCTTCAATCGGCCTGTTGGGTCTGGGGCAGGTCTGCGCCAGCTTGCAGGCCAATCTCAATCACCTGGCTGTCCAGAGCGATCCGCCGACCGCCGAACAGCAAGCGCTCCTGGCCGGTTGGACGCTTCCGGCGCTCGCTTATCTGAGCGCGCTTAACGATCGCTCGACCAGCGCGACGCTGGCGCGCTACCTGGAAAATCCGGCCTGGCCGCAACCACTCCCGGCCGAAGAAGTGACGCCGTTGATCGAATTACTGGTCTCGGCGAAGCTGGTGACCGAGGAGGAAGGCGCGGAGGCGCGGAGGCGGCAGGCGCGGCCCGAAGATGTCTCTCTGGAACTGCCGACCGATGTCAATCCGGAATTGCTGGACGGTCTCTTGCGGGAATTGCCGGGCCAGGCCGCCGACTTCTCGGTCGCCATCCAGCGGTTAGCCGCCGGCGAGGGCCAGATCGAAGATGTCAAGGTCGCGCAACGCATCGCTCATACTCTGAAAGGCGCCGGCAATACCGTCGGGGTGCGCGGCATCGCCACCCTGACCCACCAGATCGAGGACATCCTGCAAGCGCTCTCCAAGCAGGGCGCGTTACCCAACCGACCGCTGGCCGACACCTTGCAAAACGCGGCCGACTGTCTGGAATCCATGAGCGAAGCGCTGCTCGGCATGGCTTCTCCACCGGCGCAGGCTCTTGCCGTGTTGCAGGAAGTCCTGGATTGGGCCAACCGCATCGATCAAACCGGAGTACCCACCGCCGAGGAGCCGCCGCCGTCGAGGGCTGCCCGGCCGGCGCCGGCGACCCTCTCCGAGTTCCCCGTAACCACGCTCCAGCCCGAGCTGGCGGTTTCACCCGAGTCCACATCGCCCGATCCAACCCGAGCAGCGCCCGCGCCCGAAGTGACGTTGCGGGTTCCCGCCCATCTGGTGGATAACCTGCTCCGCCTGGTCGGCGAGAGCATTATTCTCACCGGTCAAGTTCAGGAACGAGTCCGTAGAACTATCACGCAGACTCGGGCGGTCATGGGGCAAAACCGGTTATTCCAGCAGTTGACCGCCGAACTAGAGCAGATGATCGACATTCGCAATGTCTCGTCGCCGCTGTCCAAGTCGATCCAGCGCGGCGATTTCGACCCGCTGGAGTTGGAGCAATACAACGAACTCAACACCCTCACCCACCGCTTGGTCGAAGCCGCCACCGACACCCGCGAGCTAAGCCGCGCCATCGAAGATAACCTGGCCACGCTGGACGCGCTGTTGGTCGATCAGGGTCGCCTGCATCGAGAGAGCCAGGAAGCGGTGCTGCGTACCCGCATGGTGCCGATTCAGACGCTGGTCCCACGCTTGCAGCGCAGCGTGCGCCAGACGTGTCGGCTGGTGGACAAGGAGGCGGAACTGTCGGTCCGCGGCGCGGACACCTTGATCGACAGCAACGTGATGAACGAGATGGTCGATCCGCTGATGCATCTGCTGCGCAACGCCGTGGATCACGGCATCGAGCCGCCGGACCAGCGCCAGCGCCTCGGCAAACCCCGAACCGGACGCATCGAACTCGGCTTCGCGCGCGAGGGCAACAACATCGTTATCCGCTGCCGGGACGACGGCGCGGGGCTGGATCGGCGGGCGATTCGCCGGACGGCGGTGGAACGCGGTCTGCTGGCCGCCGACGCCTTGCCGGAAGCGACCGAATTGGAGCGGTTGATTCTGCTGCCGGGTTTTTCCACCCGCGACGAAACCACCCAGACCTCAGGACGCGGCATCGGCATGGATGTGGTTTACAGCCGCTTGCTGGCGATAAAAGGTTCCCTGCGCATCGAGTCCAGGCCCGGCGCGGGGTGCCTGATGGAGATCCGTCTGCCGGTGACCTTGATTGCCACGCATGCTTTGCTGGCGCGCATCCGGGATCGTCTTTACGCGATTTCCGATCGGGGCATCGAGCAGATTCTGTACTCCGGCATCGGCAAGATTCAGAAGCTGGGCAAGACCACGCTCTTCCAGGTCGGTGAGGAGCTTCACGAACTCGCCGAGTTGGACGAGTTGCTCAATCTGCCTGTGGATCAGCGCGCCAGCGCCCGAGCCCGCGCCCGCGCCCGCGCCGCACCCGCGATGCTGCTGGTGCGCGAAGAGACGGGTCACCTCCGCGCCGTCCTGGTCCAGGATATCGTGGATAGCCGCGACCTGGTGGTCAAGAATCTGGGGGTCTACCTGCCTAAGCTGAACGGCATCGTGGGCGCCACCATCCTCGGCGATGGCAGCGTGGCGCCGGTGCTGGATCTGCCGGAACTGTTGCGCGCCCCGGCGGCATTCCAGCCCGCGGCGTCGGTCGCCAGGCCGACCGCCCGAACCGCCGAGGCGTCCCGTCCGTTCGCCTTGGCGGTGGACGATTCCCTGAGCGCTCGCCGTTCGCTGGCGCAATGCGTGCAGGATGCTGGTTTCGAGGTCCGCACCGCCCGGGATGGTTTGGAAGCCATCGCGATCATCCAGAGCCGGCTTCCGGATATCGTGCTGGCGGATTTGGAAATGCCGCGCATGAACGGCCTGGAAATGACCGCCCATCTGCGCGCCAGTCCGGCGACCCGCGACCTGCCCGTCATCATGATTACGTCGAGATCCACCGACAAACACCGGCGCGAAGCCGAACGCGCGGGAGTCAATGTCTATTTGACCAAGCCCTTCGCCGAGGATGAGTTGCTGGATCAAATGCACCGGCTGTTGCGGCGGCCATGACGAATCCTCAAGCTCCTCGAACATTGGCGGTTCTGGTCCTCGACGGACGCCCGTGGTTGCTCCCTCAGGCCGAAGTGGCGTCGCTGGAGCCGCTGGTGGACCTCGACCCGGAAGTTCGAGCGCCACGCAGCATCGGAGCCATAACCTACCGGGACGCCTGGTGGCCGGTGTATTGCCTGTCCGGAGAGTTGCGGGTTCTGCCGCAGATATCGGAGAGAGGTCGGGTGTGCCTGTTGTTGAACAGTGGCGCCGACCAGTTTGGCCTGGTCTGCGACCAGGTCGAAGTCCTGGCGGAACCGCCTCTTTTGTATCCGCTGCCGGCTTGCATGAGGTTACCGGATTCGCCTATCGAGGCGCTGGCGCTCCTTGATGCCGGCCTGAGTTGCGTGACCACCGCCGAGCATCTTGCGCGTTTGATCGCCACCGGGGAGGAGAGCGATGTCTGAATCCTCTCCCCGGCAAGGCGCAGCCTGGGTGCTCGCGTTGGACTTTGAATTTCGCGCCGCCGTGGGCGAGCGCGAGATGGTGCATCTACTCGAAACGCCGACCCTGCTGGATGTGCCCCGGACTCCGTTCTACTGCCGCCAGATCCTGGTCTGGAACAACCTCCTGTTGCCGGCCATGGATTTGGCCGCCTGGTTGCGCGGACAACCCTCGCCACGCAACCGGACGCTGGCGGGCGTGTTTGCCCATCAAGCGCAACCAGGCGAGGAACCGAGCTATGGGGCTTTGCTGCTAGCCGCCATCCCGACGCGCGCGCGCGTTACCGACTCGCAGGCTTGCGCGCTGCCCGAACAGCCGAGCGGCTGGCGAACCCTGGCGATCTCCTGTTTCCAGCATGGCGGCCAGCCGATCCCCATCCTGGATTTGCCGTTTATTTTCACTGGCGGCTTGCAAGGTTGCGACGGGTAACCTGAGTTCGTACTATTGCCGCTTCCAAAAGCGGTCTCAGGTCCGCCGATTCCCTCCTCAGCCTTGTTTCGTCAGACGGAAATCAGACGCCATGCGCAGCCATTATTGCGGCCAAGTCACCGAAGCCCTGCTCGATCAGGATGTCACCCTCTGCGGTTGGGCGCACCGCCGCCGCGATCATGGCGGAGTCATTTTCATCGACTTGCGCGACCGTGAGGGCCTGGTGCAGGCGGTGATCGATCCCGACGTACCGGACGCCTTCGCCACCGCCGAGCGGGTGCGCAATGAATTCGTGCTGCGGGTGGTCGGGCGGGTGCGCCGTCGCCCCGAAGGCACCGAAAATCCCAACCTCGCCACCGGCGCGGTGGAAGTGCTGGCCCGTGAGCTGGAGATTCTCAACCGCTCCGAGCCGCTGCCCTTCCAGTTGGACGACGACGACACCTCCGAGGAAGTGCGGCTGCGTTACCGTTATCTCGACCTGCGCCGGCCGGTGATGCAGGAACGCTTGCGTCTGCGCACCCGCGTCATCAACACGCTGCGCCGGTTCCTGGACCAGCAGGGGTTCCTCGACATCGAAACCCCGATGCTGACCAAGGCCACCCCGGAAGGCGCCCGCGATTATCTGGTGCCCAGCCGAACGCACCCCGGCAGTTTCTTCGCCCTGCCGCAGTCGCCGCAATTGTTCAAGCAACTGCTGATGATGGCCGGACTGGACCGCTACTATCAGGTGGTGCGCTGTTTCCGCGACGAGGATTTACGCGCCGACCGCCAGCCGGAATTCACTCAACTCGACATCGAAACCTCGTTCATGGACGAGCAGGCGATCACCGATCTGCTGGAAGCCATGATCCGCGCCATGTTCAAAGAGGTGCTGGATGTCGATCTGCCCGATCCGTTCCCGCGCATGCCCTACGAAACGGCGATGCAGCGTTACGGTTCCGACAAACCCGATTTACGCATCCCGCTGGAACTGACCGAACTGTCGGATTTAATGGCAAACGTGGATTTCAAGGTGTTCGCCGCGGCGGCCCAGGACCCGCGCGGTCGGGTGGCGGCGCTGCGGGTGCCGGACGGCGGCAAACTGTCTCGCCGCGAGATCGATGGCTATACCGAGTTCGTCGGCCGCTACGGCGCCAAGGGGCTGGCCTACATCAAGGTCAACGACGTCAACGCCGGGCGCGAAGGACTGCAAGCGCCGATCGTAAAATTCCTGCCCGACGACGTGCTGGCCAAGATCCTCACCCGCACCGGCGCCGAGAACGGCGACCTGATCTTCTTCGGCGCCGATACCGCTAAGGTGGTCAACGATGCGCTGGGCGCGCTGCGGCTGCGGGTCGGTCACGATCTCGGTCTGGTCCACGGCGCATGGGCGCCGCTGTGGGTGGTGAATTTCCCGATGTTTGAATGGGACGAGCAGGCCCAGCGCTGGAATGCCCTGCATCATCCCTTCACCGCCCCCCGCACCGACGATCCGGCCGAGGTACGCGCCAACCCGGAACGCTGCCTGTCCCGGGCCTACGACATGGTGTTGAACGGCACCGAACTCGGCGGTGGCTCGGTGCGTATTCACCGCCAGGAGATGCAGAGCACGGTGTTCGAACTGCTCGGCATCGGCCCCGAGGAGGCGCGAACCAAGTTCGGTTTTCTGCTGGACGCGCTGAAGTTCGGCTGCCCGCCGCACGGGGGGCTGGCGTTCGGGCTGGACCGCCTGGTGATGCTGATGGCCGGCGCCAGTTCCATCCGCGACGTGATGGCTTTTCCCAAGACCCAGAGCGCCGCCTGCCTGCTGACTCAGGCCCCGGCTCCGGTCACCGAGGCGCAGTTGCGCGATCTCAACATCCGGCTGCGCCGCGCGCCTTGAGTTCGTGGTGTGAGCATTGAAAATCCCGCCGCCGCCGCTGCGGCTCCCCCCTTTGGCAAAGAGGGGTTGGAGGGAATTGCGCGGCGCTACAAACGTCCGGAATCGGTGCTGGTGGTGGTGTACACGGCGGCGGATGAGATCCTGGTGCTGCATCGTCGTCAGCCGCCGGATTTCTGGCAGTCGGTAACCGGGAGCTTGCATTGGGAGGAAACCGACCCGCTGGATGCGGCGCGACGGGAATTGCACGAGGAAACCGGTCTGGGCGATGATGTCGAGGTGCTCGCCTGCGGCGCGATCAACCGCTTTCCGATCCTGCCGCACTGGCGACATCGCTACGCGCCGGAGGTTACCGAGAACCTCGAACACGTATTTCGGGTCTACCTGCCGGAACGCCGCACCATCGTTCTGAATCCCAACGAACACGACGAATGGATCTGGTTACCCCGCGCGGCGGCGGCGGCCAAAGTCACGTCTTACACCAATCAGGACGCCATCCTGGCGTTGCCGTGATTCCCATGCCGGCGATCCCCCTCGCCCCAAAGAGGTGAAACATGGCTGTCTACGCCATCGGCGACATTCAAGGTTGTTACGACCCGTTGCGACGTTTGCTCGACCTGCTGCGCTTCGATCCGACGAGCGATCAATTGTGGCTGGTCGGCGATCTGATCAACCGCGGGCCCCACTCGCTGGAAGTGCTGCGGTTGGTGCATGGACTGGGCGAACGGGCCATCGTGGTGCTGGGCAATCACGATCTGACCCTGCTGGCGGTCGCGGCCGGGCAGGTCAAGCTCAAGCGCAAGGACACCTTTCATTCGATTCTGGACGCGCCCGACCACGACGAATTGTTGGACTGGCTGCGCTTTTGCCCGCTGCTCCACCATGACCCAGCGCTCGGCTTCACCATGGTTCACGCCGGCTTGCCGCCGCAATGGGATTTGGCTCTGGCGCAACGCTGCGCGGCGGAAGTGGAAGCGGCGTTGCGCGGTCCGGGCTATGGGGAATTTCTGGGGCGGATGTTCGGCGTCGAACCCCGTCGCTGGCGGGAGGATTTAACGGGCTACGACCGGTTGCGCTTCAGCGTCAATGCCTTGACCCGGATGCGGTTCTGCACGGTGGACGGCACGCTGTCCTTCGCCGAGAAGGGGTCGCTGGGCAGTCAAAAACCTGAGCTGCTGCCGTGGTTTGCCGTGCCGGGCCGGCGCAATGCCGATCTCAACATCGTGTTCGGCCACTGGGCGGCGCTGGGTTATTACCGCGCGCCGGGGCTCTACGCCTTGGATAGCGGTTGCGTCTGGGGCAATCGGCTGACCGCTATCCAGCTTGATGCGTCGGACGCGCCGGACTGGAGCGTGCCGGCGCTCGATTGGCCGCCGTCGACATGATCCCGGGCTTGACCCTCATCGCCGCGCTGGCCCGCAACCGGGTCATCGGCCGCGATAACCGCCTCCCTTGGCGCTTGCCAGCGGATCTACGCTTCTTCAAGCAAACAACGATGGGCAAGCCGCTGCTGATGGGTCGGCTTACCTGGGAATCCATCGGTCGGCCATTGCCGGGGCGGCGGATGATCGTGCTCAGCCGGGCGCCTGGCTACCACGCTCCCGGCTGCATCGTGATTCATTCCCTCGCCGAAGCGCTACCAGCGGCCGGCGGGGTTCCCGAGATCATGGTGATCGGCGGGGCGTCGGTATACGCGCAAAGCTTGCCGCTGGCCGAGCGGCTGTATCTCACGCAAGTGGAGACCGACCTGCCCGGCGATGCCTGGTTTCCGGAATGGGACGCGCGGGATTGGCGGCTGGACTGGGAAGAAGCTCATCTGGCCGATGCCGAACACGCTTGGCCCTACCGCTTTCAGCGCTGGGAGCGGGCTCATGTGTCCCAAGCGCCTGCCCTACAACCCACATCCCCCAACCGCCTCTGAACCGGCCATTCTGAAGGCCCTATGGAGACTGCTCGGGCGCGGGCGCCTCTCAACTTTGGGGCCTTCCGCGACACACTAAAAAGCCGCACCACCATGATCGGCGTATGCGGCTTATGGATACCCAAGCTGCTGCAAACAAGCCAAACAGCTCGATTGGCCATCGTCGAGCTGTTTGTTTTAATGGTCGGGGCGAGAGGATTTGAACCTCCGACCACCTGCACCCCATGCAGGTGCGC
>DAIRDI010000147.1:0-7793 GCA_036796235.1 Candidatus Competibacteraceae bacterium
GGCGGTTCGGGCGATGGTGCGCAAGATCTCCGCTGGCCGCTCCACCGCCGCCCGCAGCGCCTCCACGTCCGCCGGCTCCAGGTACGGCGACGCCACCAAGCGCATCGTTCCCCGTCGGGACGCCAGACTCGCGACCCCGCGCGCCGCCAGCGCCAGCCCGGCGCTGCTGAAATACCCCGCTGCCCGCCGGTACAGCACGGAACTCTCCAGGCACGGCACAAAGAAATCCCGCGCCAGATCGTCTCGACCGGTGCGGTAGGACAGGCGCAGGGAGAGAGCGGATAGTTGTTTCATCGGATTGATTGACAAGGCCAGCGCTTGAGATTGCGCTGAATGTGCAAGCCTTCCCGCCGACCTTCCTGCTTCCATTGTTGCGTCCAGTCCACCACCCGCTCAGCTAACATGATGCGCGCCTCCTCCAGGCTATTGAGTTCGTGCGGCCGGTAGACGGCCAGCCCGACCGGCCCTGGCTCGATGAGCGCGTCCAAGTCTCTCGGGGCGGTCCATCGACGCCGGCCATTGTACAGGACGATGGGCAGTACCGACGGCAGTCGCCTAACCCTGCTGTGCGCCATCGGGCCATTCGCTCTGGAGCAGGAATAGGCGCTGTTGCGGGATCATCGGATCGATGTGCTGATCGCCAAAAACAGCGGCGGCGGGGCGGTTGCGGCCAAACTGGCGGCGGCGGTACGGGGAACGATCCCTGACTAACATCAAATCATCATTAAACTGCAATAAAAGTATCACCTTAACCGATTAGGTTCCGGGTTTTCGCAAACCGTTCCAGTACCCATCAGCCTGAAGGAAACGAACGTGAACTCGAAGACCCATGACCTGATCATTGTGGATAACGGTAACGGCGACGAACCGTTGAGCAACCATTCCAACAATCCCACCTTCGCCGCGATTCTGGAAAAGCGCCTGTCCCGCCGCGACGTCCTGCGGGGCAGCCTGAGCGTGGCCGTGGTCGGGATTTTTGGAGCGTCGCTGGTCGGCTGCAACTCCAGTTCCAGCGACGATCCCGCTCCTTCTCAAAAGTCCCTGCTGGGGTTCTCCGCGATCCCGGTCAGCGAGGCCGACGACGTGCGGCTGCCGCCCGGCTACAGCTACCAGGTTTTGGTTCCTTGGGGCGAGCCGATCACCGGCAACTTTCCGCCGTTCGATCCCCTGACCAACACCGGCGCTGACCAGGGCAATCAGGTGGGCAGCCATCACGACGGGATGCACTTCTTCCCCATCGAGGGTCAGGACCCCTACGAAGGCAGCTCGGTGGACGGGTTGCTGGTTCTTAATCACGAGTACGTCGAGCCCCGGTACATGCACGCCTCCGCCGTGGGCCAGAGCTTGAGCCGCAGCGCTGTTCCGGTCCAGGCGGACGGCACGCGCGTCGCCGATGAGATCCTCACGGAGATGAACGGCCACGGTGTGACCATCGTTCGGATCGCGAAACAAGCCAACGGCCAGTGGGCGGTGGTGGCCGACGCCCGCAACCGCCGGATCACCGCGCTGACCCCAATGGAACTGAGCGGGCCGGTGCGCGGTTCGGACTTGGTCAAGACCCCATACAGCCCGAACGGGACCCGGACGCGCGGCACGATCAACAACTGCGCGCATGGCGTCACACCCTGGAATACCTATCTGACTTGCGAGGAGAACTGGGCGGGCTACTTCGTCAACCGGGGCGAGCGTCCCCGCGAACACGCCCGTTACGGCGTCTCCACCAGCAACGCCCGCTACGGCTGGGATCTGGCGGACAACGGCGCGGACGAATACGTGCGCTTCGACGTCACCGCCAAGGCCGCCAGCGCTGTCGAGGATTATCGCAACGAGCCGAACAGTCAGGGCTGGGTCGTGGAAATCGACTCGTTCGCCCCGGACAGCACCCCGGTCAAGCGGACCTACCTGGGTCGTTTCGCTCACGAGGGCGTGGTCTTCCAACCGTCGGTCGAGGGTCAGCCCGTCGTTTGTTATTCGGGCGATGACGCGCGCAACGAATATATTTACAAGTTCGTGAGCGCCCAGCCGTATTTCAAGGCCACGGCCGGCGGGCATCTGTTGGATTCCGGTACCCTGTACGTCGCTAAATTCAACGACGACGGCACCGGCGAATGGCTGCCCTTGGTGTTCGGCACCGGGCCGCTGAGTCCGATTCCCGATAATCAGGGCGATCCGGTGAGTGGACAGATCGGCTTTGCGAGCCAGGCCGACGTGCTGGTCAACACCCGACTGGCGGCGGACGCGGTCGGTGCCACCAAGATGGACCGGCCCGAGTGGGGCGCGGTGGACCCGAAGACCGGCCGGGTATATTTTTCGTTGACCAACAACACCGCCCGCACGGCGGAGCAGGTGGATGCCGCGAATCCCCGCCCGAACAGCCGCTGGGGCCACATCATCCGTTGGGAGGAGGGCGGCGGCGATCCGACTGCCACCACCTTCAATTGGGATATCTTTATCCTGGCGGGTCCCCCGGAGGATTCGCAATTCGACGGCCAGTCGCTGACCGCCGACCAGATCTTCAACAGCCCCGACGGGTTGTGGTTCGACAGGGACAGCCGGCTGTGGATCCAATCTGACATCAGCGAAAGCGTGCAAAACTCGGGCGATTTCGCCCAGTTCGGCAACAATCAGATGCTGGCCTGCGATCCGGTGAACAAGGATCTGCGCCGTTTCCTCACCGGTCCGCTCGGGCAGGAGATCACCGGCGTGATCACCACGCCCGACCAGAAGACCATGTTCATGAACGTCCAGCATCCCGGCGCCACCACCAGCCCCGACGATTTCGCGGCGGGCAACCTCAAAGGGACCTGGCCGCACAACGCCCGCTATGGCCGTTCCGCGACCGTGGTCATCACCAAGGACGACGGCGGCGTGATCGGGACTTGAGGGTGGTTTCTGTTTAGAGGGGGTTCATTCCTCCTCTCCCGCAAGGGGAGAGGAGGTTTACGGATTCTCACGGCCGTTTCCGGGGCGAAGCGATCACCGCCAACAGTCGCGGTGCGACGACGCGGAGCGCGGACCCGCGCCACGAGCATCGCCGAACCATTTCCGCCGTTGCGCGCTGGCGGGTTTCCCCCTAGAATGCCGGTCCCCCGCGACCGATCCCGGTCGCGACTCCTTGCCTCACCGCACCCGTGGGAGGCTGCTTTGAATCCATAAGGAGTTCTTGTTTGATGCGTCATTATGAAGTTGTGTTCATGGTCCATCCCGACCAGAGCGAACAAGTCCCGGCGATGATCGAGCGCTATCGCGTGATGATCGAGGAGGACGGTGGCAAGATTCACCGTCTGGAAGACTGGGGGCGGCGGCAACTGGCCTACCCGATCAACAAGCTTGCCAAGGCCCACTATGTGCTGATGAACGTCGAATGCAGCCAGGGGGTGTTGGATGAAATGCAGAGCGCCTTCCGCTTCAACGACGCCGTTATCCGCAACCTCATCATGCAACGGGATGGTCCAGAAACCGAGCCTTCGCCCCTGATCAGGTCCCGCGACGAGCGCGATACCCGCGAGGATCGCCCCGACCGCGCTGATCGCGAAGACGATGAAGGCGAGATCGAAGAAGAGTTGGCCTGAGCCGACGCTTGTGGGCCAAAGGTCCATCATACGCGGTAACAGCTTGATCCTTCTTGGCTATTTAGCCCTTAGCCCTTAGCCCTTAGCCTTTTACACTTGTCCGCGCCATCCGCTGATAATTGTCTGGTGATCGCTGGTCAACTGGCTGGAGCCTGTGAAACCCGCGTCTCGCCGGCCGGAATTCCGATCAGCCGCTTTTTGTTGGAGCATCACTCCGGACAAACGGAAGCCGGTGTTGCCCGAGAAGCGCGCTGCCGGATTGCGGTCATGGCCTGCGGCCAGCCGCTTTCTGGAGTCGCTGGTCGTCTGCCATCTGGAGCCGCGGTCCGCGTGCGGGGCTTTCTCAGTCGCGCCAACCATCGCGAGGGCGAATACCGCTTGGTCTTGCACGCCGCTCACATCGAGATTCTTCCCGATACTTTTCTTCACCATGAATAACCCGAGGGTTGACCCATGTCACGTTTTTTCCGCCGCAAGAAGTTCTGCCGTTTTACCGCCGAAGGCATCAAGGAAATCGACTACAAGGACATCGCCATCCTGAAAAATTACATCACCGAAACCGGCAAGATCGTGCCGAGCCGCATCACCGGCACCAAGGCGCGCTACCAGCGGCAGTTGTCGGTGGCGATCAAGCGCGCCCGGTTTCTGGCGTTGTTGCCGTTCTGCGACCGGCATTAAGAAAGGAACGGCGCTGGACGATCCCGCTTGAAATCGCTCGCCCTCTTCGTCATGCGCGGTCGCTCGTCCGCGGTCCTGGTCGCGGCGACCACGGCGGTGCTGTTCTGGCTGTTCCCACCTTTTCTGATCGTTTCGGGGGCGGCGGTGACGCTGGTGACCCTGCGTCGAGGTCCAGCCGAGGGTGCGCTGCTGATGGCGTTGTCGGGTTTGGGCGCCATCATTTTAACCACGCTAGCGGTAGGCGCTCCATGGCCGATGATGCAAATCCTGCTAGCCTGCTGGCTGCCGTTATGGATTCTGGCGCTGGTGCTGCGCGCCACGGTGTCGCTGGCCCGCACTCTCCAGGTCGCCGCGGTACTGAGCTTGGCGGGCGTACTGGGTTTTTATGGCGTGCTGGGCGATCCAGCAGCCTGGTGGGAGGGCGTGCTCGGTCGCTGGGACCAGGATCTGGCGAAGCTGGCGCCGACAGGACCAGCGGCGGATCGCTCCACCCTGGACCAGGTTTTGGAACTGCTCAAAGGGTGGGCGCCCTTCATGCCGGGGCAGATGGTCAGCGCGGCGCTTCTGTTCGTGTTGTTGGGGTTGTTTCTCGGTCGCTGGTGGCAGGCGCTGCTGTTCAATCCAGGCGGTTTCCGCCCCGAGTTTCATGAATTGCGGCTGGGTCGGCCGCTGGCGGTGTTGATGTTGGCGTTGTTTGGCGCGGCGCTTTTGACCGGCTGGATGCCGCTGACTAATGGCGTGTTAGTGCTGGGCACGTTATACACCGTGCAAGGGATCGCCCTGGCGCATGCCCTGATTTTCAAACTGCAATTGTCGTCAGCCTGGCTGCTGCTGTTTTACCTGCTCCTGGTCCCGCTGCTGTCGCAGTTGGTGATGGCGCTGGGCATCGCCGACGCCTGGGCCGATTTTCGCGGCCGGGTTCGGCCAAGACTGGGCAAGCACTGAAACCTCGCCCGCGGCGAGTCGCACGAATCATCACGGAGTCGAACATGGAAATTATTTTGCTGGAAAAAGTCACCAATCTGGGCGCCTTGGGCGACCGGATCAAGGTCAAGCCGGGTTACGCCCGCAACTTCCTGATACCCAAAGGTAAAGCGATTACGGCGAACGCCGCCAACATCGCCCGTTTCGAGGCTCGCCGCGCCGAACTGGAGCAGGTCGCCGCCGAAATACTGGCTAAGTCCAAAGCCCGCGCCGAGCAACTGACCGAGCTGATCGTCACCCTGTCGGTGAAGACCGGCAGCGAAGGACGGCTGTTCGGCTCGGTGGGCGCGGCGGACATCGCCGGTGCGGTGTCCGCCGCCGGCATCGAGCTGCAGAAACATGAGGTGCGGTTATCGGGCGGTCCGATTCGCCAAGTGGGGGAATATGATGTGGATCTACATCTGCATCATGAAGTCAAGACGCAGATTCGGGTCAATGTGATTGCCGAGGATTGAATCGCGGTCGCTCGCATCGGGTTGAGCTACACTCCAATGACCTCGCGCGCGAACGCGGTCCGATGGTGAATTGACCGTCGGACGTGTCCGGTTGCCGCGTTGACGTTGGGTGGCCGTACCGCCTTGTAGTCGCGGACGGTTGCTCGCCGGTCCTACTCCGAGATTTCAGCCATGCAACCCGTTTCTCCGTTGCCCCACCGCAGGGATGCCGCCACCGAGGCGTTGCGGACGCCGCCGCATTCGCTCGAAGCCGAGCAGGCGGTGCTGGGCGGTCTGCTGCTGGATAATTCCACCTGGGATCAGGTGGCCGATCGGTTGGATGATGCCGACTTTTACCGCAACGATCACCGGCTGCTTTTCCGCGCCATCCGCCGGCAGGCGGAGGTCAACAAGCCCTTTGATTTGTTGACGCTGGCCGAGTGGCTGGAAGACAACAACCAATTGGAAGAAGCGGGAGGCTTCGTTTACCTGGGCGTGCTGGCGCGGGATACGCCGAGCGCCGCCAACGTTCGCGCCTATGCCGATATCATCCGCGAGCGGGCAATTCGTCGCGAACTGATCCACACCGCCACCGAAATCGCCGACAGCGCCTACGATCCCCGCGGGCGCGACAGCCAGAACCTGCTGGACGAGGCGGAAAAACGCGTGTTCGCCATCGCCGAGCGGGGTTCCCGCGCCCGGCAAGGATTCGCCAACATCAAGGATTTGCTGGCGAGCACCGTGGAGCGGATCGACAATCTGTTCCTGCGCGACAATCCCGTCACCGGCGTTCCCACGGGTTGGCCCGATTTCGATGAGAAGACCGCCGGCCTGCAACGCGGCGATCTGATCGTGATCGCCGGACGACCGTCGATGGGTAAGACCAGCCTGGCGATGAACATCGTCGAGTATGTGGCGATTCAAGTACAGTGTCCGGTGGCGGTGTTCAGCATGGAAATGCCGGGCGAAAGTCTGATCATGCGCCTGGTCTCGTCGCTGGGACGGATCGACCAGCACCGCGTGCGCACCGGGCGACTGGAGGAAGCGGACTGGCCGCGATTGACCTCGGCGGTGACCATGTTGTCAGCGGCTCGGCTGTTTATCGATGACAGCTCGAGCCTGAGCCCCAACGAACTGCGGGCGCGGGCGCGGCGCTTGTACCGGCAGGAAGGAGAACTGGGGCTGATCGTGGTGGATTATCTCCAGTTGATGCAGGTGCCGGGCACCAATGAGAATCGCGCCACGGAGGTTTCAGAGATCTCGCGCGCGCTGAAAGCCTTGGCCAGGGAATTATCGGTGCCGGTGCTGGCCTTGTCGCAGCTCAACCGCACCTTGGAGCAGCGCGGCGATAAACGGCCGATCATGTCGGATTTGCGCGAATCGGGCGCTATAGAACAAGATGCTGATTTGATTTGTTTTATTTACCGAGACGAAGTTTACAACCCGGATAGTCCCGACAAGGGCAAGGCCGAAATCATCATCGGCAAGCAGCGTAACGGCCCGATCGGGATGGTTCCTCTGACCTTCCTGGGGCAGTACACCCGTTTCGAGAGTTACGCCCCCGAATTTCACTCGGCGGGATCCAGCCATGAGTCGAGCAACCACGGCGCGCCTCGATCTGGGGGCGCTGGTTCACAATCTCCAACGGGCGCGGGCGGCCGCGCCGGGGCGGCGAGTAGCAGCCGCCGTTAAGGCCGACGCCTACGGCCACGGTCTGGTTCGGGTGGCTCGCGCCCTGGAGGCCGACGTCTTCGCGGTGGCCGCCATCGAGGAAGCGCTCACCTTGCGCGAGGCCGGCATCGACCGGCCGATCCTGCTGTTGGAAGGGGTGTTTGAGGCGGCGGAACTGCCGCTATGCGCTCGCCACGGTCTGGAAATCGCCGTCCACCATCCCGAACAGGCGCGAATGCTGGAATGGGCCCGCCTGGAGCGGTCGGTGCGCGTCTGGCTGAAGATCGATACCGGGATGCATCGGTTGGGGCTGGAGCCGGAAACCGTACCCCTAGCGTTTCAACGGCTGCGCGCCTGTCCGGCGGCGGCGCCGGCTATCGGGCTCATGAGCCATCTGGCGCGAGCCGACGAGCGGGATTGTGATTATACCTCCCGCCAACTACATGCTTTCGAA
>DAIRDI010000148.1:0-7770 GCA_036796235.1 Candidatus Competibacteraceae bacterium
GCGGGCTGCGGCTGCCCCGCGATGTGTATGTGGATATCTTTCTGGGCAAAATCTGGCGCTGGGACGATCCGCGCATCCTGGCCGCGAATCCCGGCCTGAATCTCCCGCCGAAGCTCATTCAGACGGTCGTGCGCCGCGACGGCTCCGGCACCACGTATGCCTTCACCAACCACCTCAGCACGATCAGCCCGAAATGGGCCAACGAAGGTCCAGGAACCGGAACCCATCTCAACTGGCCCGGCGGCGCCATGACCGGCAACGGCAACGAGGGCGTCGCCCAAAAGATCCTGATCAGCCATGGTTCGATCGGCTACGTGGAATATTTCTTCGCGCAACGCCTGGGGCTACCCATCGCCGCCCTGGAAAATCAGGCCGGGAACTTCGTCAAACCCGACGCCGAGAGCGGACGGCGCGCGCTGGAAGCGGCGGCCGCCGCCCGCTTGCCCGAAAACCTGCGGCTGTTCGTTCCCGACCCCGAAGCGCCGGATGCCTACCCCATCGTCAGCCTCTCCTGGCTGTTGCTCTACGGTCAATACCCGGAGCCGGAAAAAGCCGCCGCACTCAAGGCGGCCGTGACGTGGGCGCTGCAAGAGGGACAGCCGATCGCTCGGGAAATGGGCTACATCCCGCTGCCGGATAACATCGCCGCAGCGGCTAATCGAGCCATCGCGAACATTCGGTAGGCTCGATGGTTGGAGATCCAGGGATGGATACCCCCAGCGCCCTACCCTACTCCCGCCATCCGGCAGCCGCCGGTTCCTTCGATCCCAGACTCAGTCTGAACGGTCGTTCCCGCTTGAACGATGCTGACATGGGCGCATGGCGTCTCAACCTCCCGGCGATTGAAGCCTCCCTGCGCGCCGTGCAAACCGACTTCGCCCGGATCAACCAAACCCTGGACACGCCGCGGGACGCCATGACCGACGAGGTCCGCGACAATTTGCTGGCGGGTTACCGCATGGTCGACGAGGCGCTGGCGAACGGGCTGAATCCTTTCGCGCTGGGAAACTCCGAGTGGCTCCTGGAGCTTAACAAGCGGGTGCTGTGTGGAACCGACCCCAGGAAGCGCCAGGAATTCGCGGCGCACCTCACCTCGACCGAGCGCCACTTTTACGAGCGAGACGGCGCGGGGATCGGGGCCTTGATGGAGTGGTTGCAACGGCACGATGGCGACGATGTGTGGTATCGCGCGGCGGGCGCCTACATTCAGATTCTGCGGCGGCCCCAGCTTTACATTGAGGGCAACCACCGCACCGGGGTCCTCATCATGAGCTACATGCTGGCCCACGAAGGCCAGCCGCCCTTCGTCCTGTCGGTCGCGAACGCCAAGGCGTATTTTGATCCTTCGAGCCTCGTTAAGGATTCCAAAAAATACAGCCTCAATATGTTGTTCGGGGCGCCTAAGCTCAAGAAGCGTTTCGCCCAACTCCTCAAGGAAAACGGGGCACAGGGGTATCTGCTTCCCGTCTTCCGAGTTGGAACGCCATCCCCCGCGTGACCAGTGACCGGTTCAAACCCGCGTTTTTTGCTCGCCGCGGTTGGCTTCAAGGATGCGCGCGTATCGCTCGGGATCGTTCCTGAGCATAAGGACGTAATCCTCAACGAGCCCCTGCCAGCCGAATCCTCCGTGTTCCTTGAGCTTGAGCAAGGCGACCATCAGCAACTTGGAGGCCGCCCGCACTTCCCGATCCGCGCCCTCGCCGTACCCATCGACCAGATCCCGGTAAAGTGCATCGACCTTTTCCAGAGGCGTCATCGCCACCGAATCCGTTTTCATCATAATTCCAGCACCTTCAAGGCGGAGGCCGCGGCGCGGACTTGCTCGCGCAGCGCCTCTGGCATGGGAATCAGCCCCTTGCCGACCAGATAACCCTCCGGGCCGAAGGCTTTGTCGCTGGTGAATTCGGCCACATATTCCTCAAGCCCCGGAACGACCCCGACGTGGGCCTTCTTGAGATAGAAGAAGATCGGTCGCGAGACCGGGTACTCCCCGGAGGCGATGGTGTCCGCGCTCGGCGCCACGCCGTTGATGGTCACGCCTTGCAACCGGTCGGCGTTCGCGTTCAGGAAGCTGAAGCCGAAGATACCCAGGATACTGGGATGGGCGACCAGCCGTTGCACGATCAGGTTGTCGTTCTCGCCGGCTTCGATGAAAGCGCCGTCGTCGCGCATCGATCGGCAAACCGCCTTGTGGCGCTCCGCGTCGGCGTCCTTAAGGGCCGCAATTGTCGGAAACTGATCGCAACCGACGTCCATCACCAGTTCCACGAAGGAATCGCGGGTGCCGGAAGTCGGCGGCGGACCGATTACTTCGATGGGGGCGTCGGGCAACTCGGGATTGACGTCCTTCCAGGTTTTATACGGATTCATCACCAGCTTGTCGGCGCCCGATTCGGGCACTTCCCTGGCCAGGGCCAGGAAAACGTCTCGAATGGTTAAACTGTAGTTCTGAGCCTGCTTGGAATTAGTGATGGCGATGCCGTCGTAACCGATCTGGACTTCGACGATTTCCTTGACGCCGTTGGCGACGCAGGTCTCGATTTCGGCGGGTTTGATGCGGCGGGACGAATTGGTGATGTCCGGGTGTTCGACGCCCACGCCGGCGCAGAACTGGGTGAGACCGCCGCCCGAGCCCGTGGACTCGATCTTGGGCGATTTGAACGAGGTAGTCTTGCCGAATTCCTCGGCGACGGCGGTCGCGAACGGGTAGACCGTGGAGGAACCGACGATGTAAATCTGATCGCGGGCGGACTGGGCGTAAGCCGCACCGGCCAGAGCGAACGATGCAGCGACGGCCAGCACGAGTTTCTGCTTGAACATGGAGCACCTCGGACGCGGTTATGGTGGTGGGAGGGCATAAAAGTAACGCCCAAGGCTTTCTTGAGCTTTGGACGGTCGGTTAATCTAAGCCAACATCGCTACGGCTTGACGGCTGTTATATGGCGTTGATGTTGCCGTATTATTACGGCATGGCTTTGCGAAGCTTCTTCCCTCCACGGGCTACGGCTATAACCCACCGATCACGAAGCAAGCGGGACAATCCGATGATCGCCGTGCATGAAGAGTATCTGGTCGATGAAGCGGGAAACCGCAAGGCTGTCGTGCTGCCGCTGGCCGCGTGGCGGCAGATCAAAGAAGAGCTGGAGGAGCTCGACGACATCCGCGCCTACGACGCCGCCAAGGCTCAGCCCTCGGAGCCGATACCGTTCGCGCAGGCCATGCGCGAGATTCATGAGGGAAAGATCGATTGACCTACGCCCTCTTCATCGAGAAGCGGGTCCAACGTTCGCTGTCACGGATCGCCGCACAGGACCGGGACCGGGAACCGCTGTCGCGTTCCGCCCTACATAGGGCCGATACCGCCATCCCTACGCATAGTAGCGATAGAGCACCTCGGCGAACATCGCCGGCTTTTCGGTTCCCTCGATCTCCACGGTGCAGCCGAACCGCATTTGCCCTCCGCCTGGGACCTCCTCGAACGCGAGCGCTTCGGCCCGCAGGCGGATCCGGCCACCGACCTTGACGGGACTGGGGAATCGGAGCTTGTCCAGGCCGTAGTTGAGCGTCCCCGCCACCCCGCGTACCTGGAGCACTCGGGAGAGCAGATAAGGCAGCAGCGAGAGGGTCAGATACCCATGGGCGATGGTTCCGCCAAAGGGGCTGTCCTTGGCCCGTTCCGGGTCGGTGTGCAGCCATTGGTCGTCGAGCGTGGCCTCGGCGAAACGATCCACGCGCTCCTGGGTGATCTCGAACCATTCGCTCGCGCCGAGAGCTTGACCGGCCAACTGGCGCAGTCCAGCGATTCCTTCGGCAATGGTGGGGGTCATGAGTGAATCTCCTGGTTGCGAACAAAATAATGCGCCGCAGGCGTTGCGGCATGACCGGTGCGATATCGTTCTTCGGATGGAAAATTCGGCATGACTCAACGCTCCTCAAGTTCCTCACAATGCACCAGCTCCCAACCGCTGTACAGCAGCACCAGCGGATGCAGATAAGCCGGCCCCAGATGTTCGCGCACCCGCGCATCGTCGCGATAGCGGCGTAACTGCGCCCGACCCTCCTCGAGCAAAGTTGCGCGCCGGGTCGGATGGTCCTCGCCGCGCTTCAGATATTTCAGCTCGATCAAATAAGCGTGGCGCATGTCCGGGTAGCGAAAGTAGAAGGGAGCCAGATAGAGATCGACGAAGCCGCCGCCCTGCTCCTGTTCGCTCCAGACCCGGAAATAGGGCGTGAGATTGAGCCAGGCCAGCAGAAAGCCCTGGATCATCTTCTCCCCTTGCAGATAATCCCGCACGCTGGCTTGTTGGCCGATCTGCTCGACCAAGTAGGCGAAAAAGGGTTCCCACTCGCCGCGCCAGGCCAGGGCGCGCAACCGGTCGGCGACTTCCAGGGCGCCGGGCGCGAACACCCCGGCATCGGCATAGGCTTCGCGCAGATAACCGTACATGAGCTGGCGCACGGTTCGATTGGGAATCCGCAGCAGCGGCTGTCCCTCGTGCTCGCCGGCAAAGGTCAGCAGGCCCAGATAGTAGAGCAGGGAGATGAAGTTTTCCGGTCGGGTCAGCCCCTCGGCGGGAAAGCTGATCTGCACCGGGCAGGCTTGCTCGCCCTGTTCGATGATCTGGCGCAAATGGCTGAAGTTGCCGTTGAGGCGGCGGTCGATCTGGATCAGATGACGCAGTTTGCCGTAGTCGATTCGGACGTTGTGGTCGATCAATTCGTCCGGCGGCGCGCCCACCCCAACCAGCGCTTGCAGGTAGTAGAGCGCCATGTCGCTGTTGACGATGGGTTCCAGACGTCGCTTGTGGAAATGGTAATGGTTATACCAGTCATCAATGATGGTGCGATGGGCGGCGAGATCGTGACCGAAGGCCGCGAACAAGGTTTCCATCTCGGCATGGTTGAAGCCCAGGAGTCCATTGAAGCGCGGATCGAGACTGATGTTCGCGCCGATGTTGAACCCGCTGGTCACATCGTCCATGGTCAGCGGCGAGACGCCGGTGATGAACAACCGCGCCAGCCCGCCGCCGCTCTGGCTGGTCGCGCCTTTGAGCAGGGCGAAGAAGTCGCGGAAAAAGCCGCCGCCGTGGGTTAATTCGCGGTACAGCGGCTGGCCGTGGCGCGCCAGGATGTTGTTGGCGAAGTGGTCGTATTCGTCGATGAACAGATAGAGCGACAACTGACGCTGGGCGAGCGCGCCGAACAGGTGTTGCAGGCGTTGGGTGCTGTCGGGTTCCCGGCGGATGGCGTCGGCGTCGGGCGCCGGGAGCACGTCGGCGTGGCGGACCAGCAGATCGTCGATGCGCAGGCGCAGATGGGCGTCGAACGAATCGGCCACCTTGTCGGGTTGGCTGGTGGCGACCATGGAGAAGTCGAAGCGCAGGGTCAGATACTGCCCGCGCTCGGCGGTCGGGTGCGCGGCGATCCAGGTATCGGCGAAGAGTTCGTCAAAAACCTTGGCCCACTGGCGGTCGTAATAACACTCCATCACCGATTGCAGCAAACTTTTGCCGAAGCGGCGCGGACGAATCAGGAACAGGAAACGCCCGGCCTGTTCGAGCAGGGGCAGGTAGTGAGTTTTATCCACGTAGTATTCGTGGCCGCGACGCAGCTTGACGAAATCGGCGACCCCGTAGGGAATGCGCAGGGGAACGGGCGCGGTGGAGGTCGGTGGCGCGGTGGGCATGGGCTGCTCCGTTTATACCTTAAATCAATGCGTATTCGAACGAAAACCGACGGAAAACACGGGTCTTTTGCCGACAGATGGTATCCAGTATGACCCCGGAACATAGCGATACGCTATCTGTTGATTTGTGAAATTCGATTTCCAATAAACCCCACTTTTTGCCATATTGGTTATTGTCGGCAACAGAATCCACCTCAATACTCAAGGATTCTGTCCGGGACGCAGCCCCCCGACGCTCTCGCCGCCGTGGACACCGTTCGTCGTAAGCCACTGACCCAAAAATTACCGAGGAGAACACCATGAGCGACAACAAGAAACTGACCACCAACGCCGGCTGTCCGGTCGCCCACAATCAAAACGTGATGACCGCCGGCCCGCGCGGCCCGCAACTGCTCCAGGATGTCTGGTTCCTGGAAAAACTCGCCCACTTCGACCGCGAAGTCATCCCCGAGCGGCGGATGCACGCCAAAGGCTCTGGCGCCTACGGCACTTTCACGGTGACGAACGACATCACGCAGTACACGCGCGCGAAAATTTTTTCCCAAGTCGGCAAGAAAACCGAGCTGTTCGCCCGCTTCACCACCGTAGCCGGGGAGCGCGGCGCGGCCGACGCCGAACGCGACATTCGCGGCTTCGCGGTGAAGTTCTACACCGAGGAAGGCAACTGGGATCTGGTCGGCAACAACACGCCGGTGTTCTTCCTGCGCGATCCGCTGAAATTCCCCGATCTGAACCATGCCGTGAAACGCGATCCGCGCACCAACCTGCGCAGCGCGACCAGCAACTGGGATTTCTGGACCTCGCTGCCCGAAGCGCTGCATCAAATCACCATCGTCATGAGCGACCGGGGCATCCCGGCGACCTATCGCCACATGCACGGCTTCGGCAGCCACACCTTCAGCTTCATCAACGCGAAAAACGAGCGTTACTGGGTCAAGTTCCACTTCAAGTCGCACCAGGGCATCAAGAACCTGACCGACGCGGAAGCCGAAACGCTCATCGGCAAGGACCGCGAGAGCCATCAGCGCGACCTTTACGAGAGCATCGAAAAGGGCGATTTCCCGAAGTGGACGCTCAAGGTGCAGATCATGCCGGAAGCCGACGCCTCCAAGGTTCCCTACCATCCCTTCGATCTGACCAAGATCTGGCCGCATAAGGACTATCCGCTGATCGAAGTCGGCGTGATGGAACTGAACCGCAATCCGGAAAACTTCTTCGCGGAAGTGGAACAGTCGGCGTTCAATCCCGCCAGCATCGTGCCCGGCATCGGCTTCTCGCCCGACAAGATGTTGCAGGGCCGCCTGTTCTCCTACGGCGACGCCCAGCGCTACCGGCTCGGCGTCAACCACCATCTCATTCCGGTCAACGCCCCGCGCTGCCCGGTCCACAGCTACCACCGCGACGGCGCCATGCGCGTCGATGGCAACCACGGCGGTACGCTGGGCTACGAGCCCAACGACCAGGGCGAATGGGCCGAACAGCCGGATTTCGCCGAGCCGCCGCTAAGCCTCGAAGGCGCGGCCGACCACTGGAACCACCGCGAGGATACGGACTACTACTCGCAGCCCGGGATGTTGTTCCGGTTGATGAGTCCGGCCCAGCAACAGGAACTGTTCGAGAACACCGCGCGTTCCATCGGCGATGCGCCGCGCGAGATTCAAATCCGCCATATCAACCACTGCCTGAAGGCCGATCCCGCTTACGGCAAGGGCGTTGCCGAGGCCTTGGGCATTGCGTCGAGCGAGGTTCCGGCCTGAGCGAAAGCACGGCCCCCGCCCTCGCGCATGGCGGTCCAAACCACCGGCGCCGAACGGCGGGATAAGCTACGGGCTATCGGCCTCATTGCCTGAGTCAATTAGCCATTTCACCGCGTGTGAACTACGCTTAGCTTGACCCTAAAATTACCAGGGTCTTGCCTTATCCACCACAAGAGAGAGGAGTCAGCCCATGCAACTCAAAGGTTCCCAGACCGAGGACAATCTGAAAGCGGCCTTCGCCGGCGAATCTCAAGCCAATCGTCGCTATCTGTATTTCGCCAACAAGGCGGACGTCGAGGGGCAAAACGACGTCTCGGCGCTGTTCCG
>DAIRDI010000149.1:0-7752 GCA_036796235.1 Candidatus Competibacteraceae bacterium
GACCTCAGAAACGGACGGCCCCTCGATCCGGGCCCCGGAACCGGCGACGATCAGCGACGGCGATTTCGCCCAACTGATCGCCATCCGTTCTCAAAAGCTATTAAAAATAAATAATTATTTACTGGTTCATTGCCCGAACTCCTCCCTGCTGACCCGCCCCCTGACTGCGGACTTGTTCTCCCAGGCCGCCCAAATGGAGGAGCTGTTGGATGCCTATGGCGCGCGCAAAAACCGGCAATGGTCCCGGCTGCGGTCGCTGATCGCGACCCTAAAACTCTTTGCCGACGTGGGCTATAAGCTGCTCCACATCCAACACTCGTTGCCTCACTATCGACTGTTGCCGATCGAACGGGACTTTGCCGCGGCCACTGCCACATCGCTGGAACTCACCCACGACGTCGTGCTGCGGGCGACGCGCTGGATCTTCGTGCAAGCCACCCGGCTGAATCTGTCGCTGCCGACGGATGAGTCCCTCCAGCCGGATTTCGATTACGCCGAACCGCTCCCGCACGGCCTCTTGGCCTATGATCGCGACACCCGCCGGGTGAAAAGCACGTCGGAAACGGTCAAGCAGCTCGCCACCGCCTACCTGAACCTGGCAGCCGAAAGCGAACTTCTCAACATCGTCGAACGGGTCGAACCCGAGGAATACGCCCAATGCTTGCCCGACCCGATCAGCGAGGATCAGGTGCGCTACCTGAAGTTTCGCTTTCACAGTCTGCAATCCCTGTACGACACCCACGTCTCCGAAACCGAAATCGAGTGCCTGGACGGGGACTTGCCGATCTTGCGCGGGCACATCAGCTTGGTGTATCACCTGCTCGAAATCGCCACCCTGCTCGTCCATCATTACGAGCGTCACCTCAACGCCCGAACCGGTGACACGGCGTTGCGGCGCAAGCCGGTGATCGCGCCCGATGCCCTGCTGGACATGCTCATGAGCTATTCGATTGCTTACGCGGGGCTGTATCTCAGTCACGGGCGGCGCTTCTGTCACACCCTGCTCAAGCGTTATGCCGAAATCGGCCGGATCGAGGCCCCCGTGCCGTCTTATCGTGGCTTTCATGTCCGCCCGGCCACGCTGATTGCCAAGATCGTCCAGCACTATGGCAGCGATGTCATCATGCAGATGGGCGGGCAATCCTACGACGCCAGTTCGCCCATGGACATTTTCCGGGCCAACGAAAAAATCAACGCCCAGAAACGACGCTGGCTGGTCTCGGAAATCGGCCGCTTTTCGCTGCCGGCTGGCGAGTTGGACGACAGCCAAATCCGCGGCGCGGTCGTGGACGTCGTCTTCAGGTTGGCCGAACAAGGCAAGCTCATCATCTACCAACAACCCTTGCAACTGTCGGAGGAGTTTAGTCGCGAGGGAATCCTGTTGGAGAGCGTCTCCGCCGAAATCGCTCGGTTGCAGGCCACGGGCCAGATCGATATCAAAACCGACCTGAACATCACCTTCACCGGCGACAAACGGGTTTTGAGCGATCTCAAGCTGCTGGCCAGATCGGGCTACGGCGAGGATTGCTTCGGCAACAACATCACCCTACCTCGCGAACTGGCTTATTTGCGGCGGTAAGCGCCAGATACCCCCTCAATCATCACCCAAACCCACCGCCGGCGCCCACAATCGCTCCAAGTCGGGCATGGCGTCGCCGAGCAACGGTCGCAGATAAGCCCGAAACGCATCGGTCACGCCGGCGCCGTCGGCGGCGATGAACGCATCGGGCATGGGCCGGGTCTGGGCGGCGATGGCCCGCACGTCCGCGAGTGCGTAGCGCACCGCGTAGTCGCCGACGCGCTGGATGACCACCGAGCCGCTCGCGTCGCGCCCGCAAGCGTAATGCGCCGCCTTCTCGCCCACCTCGCGCGCCTCGCGGGCATCGACGTTCGACACGACGCCGGGGAAGGAGCGCTGGAGATAGCCGAAGGTGTCCGCACGCACCCGCTTGATGCTTAGACTTTTTTGGACGACGGCGGCCAATTCGTCGGCCAGCGCGCCGCCCGAAAGCTGAAGATTGCCGTGGGCGTCTACTTCGGGCTCGCGATCAGACTGGCGCAGTAGATCGACTGTCACGGGAATCGCCTGGTCCTTCCCGTCCCGGGTCGCCCAGACCCCTTCCGAAATCGCCACGACACAGCGGCCGTGCTGCTGGTACACACGATCAATGTCGGCGAGGTAGCGCTCGATCGAGAACTGCCGCTCCGGCAGATAGATGAGATGCGGCCCATCGTCGTCGTGCCGGCGGGCCAGCGCCGCAGCCGCCGTCAGCCAGCCGGCGTGGCGGCCCATGATCACGGCGATATAGACGCCCGGCAAGGCCAGAAGATCGGCGTTGATCCCGCCGAGCGCGCTGGCGACAAACCGGGCGGCGGACGGATAGCCAGGGCAATGGTCGGTGATGGGGAGATCGTTATCCACGGTCTTCGGGATGTGGATGGCCCGGAGTTCGTAGCCTTCCCGGTCGGCGTGCTCGGTGATGATCCGCACCGTGTCGGAGGAGTCGTTGCCGCCGATGTAGAAGAAATACCGGACCTCATGCTTCCGGAACACCTGAAGAATCCGCTGGCAGTACTCCGCGTCCGGTTTGTCGCGGGTGGAGCCCAGCGCCGAAGAAGGAGTTCGGGCGACCCGTTCGAGATTCTGGGTCGTCGCCTCGGACAGGTCGACGAAGGTCTCGGCGACGATGCCGCGCACCCCATGACGCGCGCCCCAGACCCGGGTGACCTCGGGAAACTTGCGCGCTTCGAGCACCGCGCCGACCAGACTCTGGTTGATGACCGCCGTGGGTCCGCCCCCTTGGGCGATCACGACCTTACCTGTTAACCGACTCATAAACCGTTCCTCCCCCTGCTTGTCGTGTTTCAGCGAATACCCTCGAAATCGCCGCTGGCGGGGCTAACGATATCGTCGCCGGCCGCTGACTCGATCCAGTTCTCGCAACCGTTCCAGCTTCTCGCCGATCCGTCCTTCCAAGCCGTTGGCAGTCGGCTGGTAATAGCTGGCGTCCTTCAGCGCCTCGGGGAAGTAGCACTCCCCAGCCGCATAAGAGTTCGGCTCGTCGTGAGGATAGCGATAGTCCGCGCCGTGGCCCAGATCCCGCGCCAGCGCGGTGGGCGCGTTGCGCAGGTGCGGCGGCGTCTCCAGCGTGCCGCGGCGTTCGACATCGCGACGGGCGGCGGCGAACGCGGTATAGACCGCATTGCTTTTAGGTGCGACTGCCAGATAGACCACGGCTTGGGCGATGGCCAGTTCGCCCTCGGGACTGCCCATCCGCTCCTGCGTCTCCCAGGCGTTCAGCGCCAGTTGCAGGGCGCGCGGGTCGGCGTTGCCGATGTCCTCGCTGGCCATGCGCGCCACCCGCCGGGCGAGGTAGAGCGGATCGCAGCCGCCGTCCAGCATCCGGGCCAGCCAGTACAGCGCCGCGTCGGGACTGCTGCCGCGCACCGCCTTGTGCAGGGCGGAAATCTGGTCGTAGAACAGATCGCCGCCCCGGTCGAAGCGCCGCCCCGACCCATCGTTCATCACTTCCGGCAGCGCGGCTTCCAGGGTGATGCCTTGCGCCTCCGCCAACTCCGCCGCCAGTTCCAGCCAGATCAGGGCGCGGCGTGCGTCGCCGTCGGCGGCCTGGGCCAGCCGCTCCCGCGCCGCCTCGGACAGCGGCCAACGCCCGCCCAGTCCCCGCTCGAGGTCGCTCAGGGCTCGGTCCACCAGTTGGTGGATGGCGGCGGCGTCGAGACTGTTCAGCACGTAGACCCGCACCCGCGACAACAGGGCGTTGTTGAGCGCGAAGCTGGGATTTTCGGTGGTGGCGCCGATGAAGGTCAACGTGCCATCTTCGACATAAGGCAGGAAGGCGTCCTGCTGGGCCTTGTTGAAACGGTGAACTTCGTCCACGAACAACACGGTGCGCCGCTGTTGGTCGCGCCAGAGCGCCTGCGCCCGCTCGACCGCCGCGCGCACGTCGCGCACCCCGGCCATCACCGCCGATAACCGGAGAAATTCGGCCTGGCCCGCCCCGGCCAACAGTTCCGCCAGCGTGGTCTTGCCGGCGCCGGGGGGTCCCCACAACACCATGGAATGGGGTTGGCCCCGTTCGATGGCGGTCCGCAGCGGCTTCCCGGGCGCCAGCAGGTGCGTTTGACCCACGAATTCGGTCAACCGCCGTGGTCTTAACCGGTCGGCCAACGGTCGGCGGTCATCGGCGGCGATCATCTTCGCCGGGGTCCCCGCCGACCACGTTCACACTGGATGGCATCGAAGCCAGAATTGCATTTTGGCAGAACGGCTAGTCGACGTTTTTTTATCACGACATGCTCCTTAGAATGCAGTCTTCAGCATACACTATTCGTTTGTCGCAACGGCGCAAGTAAGGTGCATTGCCCGAACCACGTTAGTCGCCGGTCGCGACTCCAGCCTTGGCGGGCTGAACCTCTAACCGGCTACTCTGACGACCGTAGCCCCTTTGGGGTTCGATACAGATTCCAGCTTTTTCGGAACAACCTTTGAAGCAATACTGGATCAACCGGAAGTGTGGCAATTTTCGCCATGGTATATAGGCAATGAGCGAGGCGAGTCACAACCGGCGCCCGATCAAGGCGCGATCGAGCCAATGGGCGCAACAGGCGGCGGCGTTTTTAGCGCGGACCTCTGTTTCGCCCAATCAGATCTCGGTCGCCAGTATCTTTTTCGCCGCAATCGGAACCGCACTCCTTGTATGGTATCCCGTTCCAGCAGGGCTACTCGGATGCGCCGTCGCCATTCAAGCAAGACTGTTATGCAACCTGCTCGACGGCATGGTAGCCATTGAGGGCGGAAAGCAATCACTACTGGGACAACTTTATAACGAGTTTCCCGATCGAATCGCCGACTCCATTCTTATTGTCGGGCTGGGCTACGCCATCCACCTGCCTTTCTTGGGCTGGCTGGGCGCCCTGGCCGCAGTCTCGACGGCCTACGTGCGCGTTTTCGGCGGCTCGCTGGGTTTGCCGCAGGATTTCCGAGGTCCGATGGCCAAACCGCATCGAATGGCGGTGATGACGGGAGGTTGCATCCTTGGAGCCATCGAACACGCGTCGGTCGGAACCCGGTACGCCCTGCTTGTCGCCTTATCGATCATTGTCTTTGGATCCTTGGCGACCTGTGTTACCCGAGCGCGGGCGATTGCTGTCCAACTGCACCGGAACCCGATCTAAACCCATGTGGCTTTCGCCCATCTTGATCGGCTTGACGCGGATACTCATTGGGGCGTCTCCGCGCTGGGTGGGCTCCACGCCCTCTCAAGCGCAGCGAATTTACTTCGCCAACCATTCCAGCCACATCGACGCCGTGGCCCTCTGGTCGGCCTTGCCGCCCGATTCGCGCGCCAGAACCCGACCCGTAGCGGCCGCGGATTATTGGAACAGAGACGCCCTCCGAAGATACGTGGCCTTGAAGGGTCTCAACGCGGTTTTCATAGAAAGAACTCGCACCGACCCCAGCATCGATCCGTTGCAACCGTTGGTCGAGGCCTTGGAACGCGGTGACTCGCTGATCCTCTTTCCCGAAGGGACTCGCAACGTACAGGCGTTACCCGGTCTCTTCAAAGCGGGTCTATTCCACCTCGCCACGCGCTTTCCAGAGGTGGAACTGGTCCCTGTGTACCTGGAAAATCTTCATCGGTGCATGCCGAAAGGAACGGTTTTTCCCGTACCTTTGATCTGCACGGTGCGCTTTGGCGCCGTCCTCAGTCGCATCGCCGATGAAGATAAATCAGCATTTCTTGCACGCGCCCGCGAAGCCGTAATGAGGCTGGCATGACCGCACAAGACAAATTTTTCTGGTTGATGGGTGGCATCACCGCGATCCTGATGATCGCCTCAATGGTTGGTTGGCTGCTTGATCTTCGCATTAAAAATGAGAGCGGACGCGCTGTGATCGAGAACTTGAACGCTCGCGTTCGAGCATGGTGGATCATGGTTGCGATATTTGCCATCGCGTTTATTCTCGGAAAAATCGCGACAATCTTATTGTTTTCCCTCGTTTCATTTTTTGCCCTGCGAGAATTTCTTACCCTGACGCCAACCCGAGCAAGCGACCATCGCGCGCTGTCGCTGGCCTTTTTTATTCTTATTCCCATACAGTACTACCTGATCGCCATTGAGTGGTATGCGTTGTTCGCGATTTTTATTCCCGTCTACGGGTTTCTTCTTCTACCTTCTCTATCGGTACTTACCGAGGATATTGACTATTTCCTGGAACGCAGCGCGAAAATTCAATGGGGAATTATGATCACAATCTATTGTATCAGTCACGTGCCCGCCTTATTGCTGCTCGACATTCCAGGTTACTCCGGGCAAAACGCGCTACTGCTGTTCTATTTACTGCTCGTGGTGCAGGCGAGCGACGTACTCCAATACGTATTCGGCAAGCTGTTTGGCAAAACAAAAATTGCCCCGGTCGTGAGTCCGGCGAAGACGGTCGAGGGCTTTGTCGGAGGTGCGGCCGGCGCAACGCTCGTCGGGGCTGGCATGTGGTGGATCACTCCCTTTACCCCGTTACAAGCGGCGGGCCTGGCGTTTGTTACGGTGTTGATGGGTTTCCTCGGCGGCCTGGTGCTTTCCGCCGTCAAACGGAGCTTGGGCGCGAAGGATTGGGGAACGATGCTCGAAGGGCATGGCGGCATAATGGATAGGATGGATTCGGTCAGTTTCGCGGCTCCGATCTTTTTTCACCTGACCCGATATTTTTTCGCACTTTGAATACCTTCAAAAAGCAAACATGATGTTTCCTTCATCACCACTCACCCCAAGGCCAATATCCGTGAACGACCCTGACCCGCAACACCCCGCGCTCAGCTACCGCGACGCCGGGGTGGACATCGCCGCTGGCAATCGCCTGGTGGATCGCATCAAACCTCATGCCCGGCGCACGCTTCGGCCTGGTGTCCTGAGTGGGTTGGGCGGCTTCGGCGCCTTGTTCGAACTACCGCTGGACCGCTACCGCCAGCCGGTGCTGGTCTCCGGCGCGGACGGGGTCGGCACCAAGCTCAAGCTGGCGCTGGAACTGGGCCGGCACGACACCATCGGCATCGACCTGGTGGCGATGTGCGCCAACGATGTGCTGGTGGTCGGCGCTGAACCGCTGTTCTTTCTCGACTACTACGCCACCGGCCGACTGGACGTAGAGGTGGCGGCGGAGGTCATCAAGGGCATCGCCGATGGTTGCGAACAGGCCGGCGCGGCCCTGGTGGGCGGGGAAACCGCCGAAATGCCGGGAATGTACGGCGCGGGCGATTACGACCTGGCCGGCTTCTGCGTCGGCGTGGTCGAGAAGGCGCGCATCATCGACGGCTCCCGAGTCGCGCCCGGCGATGTATTGCTCGCCCTCGCCTCTTCCGGACCGCATTCCAACGGTTATTCGCTGATCCGCAAGATTCTGGCGGTCAGCGGCGCGCGGCTGGATCAGCCCTTCGCGGATCGCACCCTGGGCGATATGCTGCTGACCCCAACCCGGATTTACGTCAAGCCGATTTTACATCTGCTGGAACAGTGTGAGGTCCGCGCCATCGCCCACATCACCGGCGGCGGCCTGACCGAGAATCTGCCACGGGTATTGCCGCCGAAGACAAAGGCAGTCATCGATGCCGCCCGTTGGCCCCGGCCGGCGATTTTCCAGTGGCTGCAACAGCAGGGCGGCGTGAGCGAACCGGAAATGTGGCGTACCTTCAACTGCGGGGTCGGGTTGGTGGTCTGCGTCGCGGCGGAAGACGC